>JACQXP010000112.1 GCA_016208645.1 Candidatus Methylomirabilota bacterium
CTCACCCGGGCCTTCATCTACGCCGGCACCCCCAGCGTCATCACCACGCTCTGGAAAGTCAACGACCGCGCGTCCTACGAGCTGATGCGGGAGTTCTACCGGCACCTCCAGGCGGGGCGGGACAAGGCCGAGGCCCTCCGCCAAGCCCAGCTCGCCACCCTGGAGAGATACCCACATCCGTATTACTGGGCGGCGTATCAACTGACCGGGGAGCCACGGTAATGCACATCCAGGGCGTTCGGTCGTTCGGGTGTTCGAGCGTTCGGTTGTTCCCTGTACCACCGAACCACCGAACCACCGAACGGTCGAACGTACTCTAACAGGGCCGGGGCATGGGGCTTCGTTTGCCGGAACTCCGTGCGCGCGGCCGGCGATTCCTGCTGGGCCTGGTCCTGGGGTTTCTGGCCAGCGCTGCGGTGGCGACCGTCACGTCGCTGGGGTACTTCTCCGGCTACCAGGGGAAGGCCCTGGACCTCTACTTTTGGGCCCAGGGCCGGACCCGCGCGCCGGAGATCGTCCTCGTCGCGATAGACGACGCCGCGTTCCAGCGCCTCAACGAACGCCAGCCGCTCCCCCGCGACTACCTTGCCGGGGTCATTCGGGGCCTGCGCAAGAGCGGCGCGCGCCTGATCGGTCTGGATGTGGACCTGCGCCGACCGACGAATCCGGCCGACGACCGCGCGCTGCTGGCCGCCATCCGGGGGGCACCGGGCGATCCGGCCGGCCCCGTGGTCGTCGCCCGGACGCTCACCGTCGCGTCCGACTCCGCCGGGGACATCCGCTACCGACCCATGCCGTTGTACGAGCCGCTGTTGGAGGCGGCCTCGGGCTTCGCCGAGGTGCCCAAGGATGACGACGGCTTCTTCCGCCGGATCCCCCTGGTCGTCCCTTTGGGGGACGGACAGGTCCTTCCGTCTCTCTCGCTCCGGTTGCTGGCGAGGCTCGGAGGACTGGACCCTGCGGAGTTTGCCCGGACCCTGGCCGGGCCCGAACCGGTGGGGCTGTCTCTCCCCGAATGGGACGAGGCCCGCGGCGCACTCCGCCAGGCATCTCCCCTCCGCTTCTTCCGGGACGACGACTGGAAGATCAACTACATTGGCCCCGCCGGCAGCTTCCTCACCATCGGAAGCGACGCGGTGTACCAGCTCGGCGTCTCCGACCAGGAGGTTGCCCGGGAGAACCCGTTGCGGGATCGAATCGTCCTGGTGGGCGCGACCTTCGGCGAGAGCCGTGACGCCTTCCCGACGCCGCATGGGATCATGTACGGCGTGGAGATCCACGCCAATATCCTGCACACGCTGCTCACCCGGAGCCAGATCCAATCCGTTGCCTGGGGCGCGAGCCTCCTGCTGCAATTCATCCTGTGCCTGGCCCTCAGTGCTCTCTTCGCCCTGCTCCGGCCGAACCGGGCCCTGATCATCTCGCTGGGCACCGCGGCCCTGGCCGCCATCGGCCTCAGCGCATGGCCCGCTGCCGACGGCGCCTCCTGGTTCGACTTCCTCACGCCGATCCTGGCGATCCGCCTGGCCGCCAGCCTGCACGATGCCGTGGAGCGGCGCCGGATCCGGCGCTCATTTCACCAGTACATCGGCCGGGAGGTGGCGGACCGAATCTACAGCGATGATCCCGCCCTGGCGGGACAGCGCCGGACCGTCTCGATCCTGTTCACGGACCTGCGCGACTTCACCACCATGTCCGAAACCATGGCGGCGGACCAGGTGGCCCAGCAGCTCAACGAGTACTTCCCCATGATGGTGGAGGCCGTCCAACGGCACCGGGGCATCATCAACGATTTCATCGGCGATGCCGTCATGGCGGTGTACGGCGCGCCCCTGGACAACCCGGATCACGCCCTGGACGCCGTCAGGACGGCGCGGGCGATGCAAGTCGGGCTGGCACTGCTGAACACGGGATGGCAGACCCGGGGACTGCACACGTTGAAGATGGGGATCGGCATCCACACCGGTCTCGTCTTCGCCGGGAACGTGGGCTCGCCGAACCGGATGAAGTATACCGTGGTGGGCGATGCGGTGAACGTGGCCGCGCGGGTGGAGGGACTGAACAAGGAACTCCACACCACGCTCCTCGTCACCGGCGAAACCTACGAGGTCATCAGGGATCGCGTGCAGGTCAAGGACTGCGGCGAGTTGAAGGTGAAGGGCCGCCACCAGGCGGTCAAGGTGTACGAGGTGCTGGCCCTCGCGGAGGCCGCGACGGGCTCACAAAGGAGGCGTCGATGGGGGCGCGATGGTGGTTCATCCTGGGCGGCCTTTTCCTTCTGGCCACGACGGGCGCCTTCGCCGCCCAAGCCGGAGAGCCCGTCGCCGTCCTGACCGAGATCCGGGTCGGGCAGGGCGAGGTGCGGGTGAAGCCGGCGGCCGAGGCGGAGTGGAAGGCCCCGCTGCCGCTCCTCTCCCTGCGACCGGGCGATCAGATCCGGGCCACGCGGAACGCCACGGTCGTTCTGATGTTCACGGGGGGCCAGGGGACCCTCACCGTTTCAGCCGGGAATTCTCCCTATACCGTGCAGGCCCCGGCGGCCGGCGCGGCGCCGGGGAAGACCCCGGAGCTGCTGGCACACCTCAGCAGAGTCCTGATGGGCAAGAAGAAGGAGCTGAGCTATGTCCCGCTGGCGGTCCGCAGCGTCAAACAGCCGCCGCTGCTGCTCTCCCCACGGGACGGGAAGCTGCTCGGACCGCCGGCACTGGAGTGGGCCGGCTCCGATCGGGCGCGATACGCGGTCCGACTCTTCGGCCCGCAGGGGCTGGTGTGGGAGCAGGCGAACCTGCCCCGGGCCCCCCTCCCCTACCCGGCAAGCGCGCCACAGCTTCGCCCGGGTGTGGTCTACCGCTGGGAACTGGAAACCCGGGGCTTCCCGGCCCAGCAAGGACAGTTCACGATCCTGCCGCCGGCCGAGATCGCGCCGATACGGCAGGCCCTCGCCACGCTCGACCCGGCCGGGATGCCGAACTTTCCGAAGAACACCGTGACCCTGATGCGGGCGGGATTCCTGTTCGAGCAGGAGCTGTACGCCGAGGCCCGGAATGAGCTGCAGGCCGCCATCGCCGCCGACCCGGATGAGCCGAGCCTGCACCTGATGCTGGGCCATGTCTACGAGCGAACCGGTCTCGCGGGGCTGGCCGCCGAGGAGTTCGACGAGGCGCAGTTCCTGGTATCTCGCACGCCGTAACGACCGACGACCGACAGGGACAGGGATAGGGATAGAGAGGAGTCACCCCCTGTCCCTGTCGGTTCTTTGTTCTCAGGCCACGCGTTTGCGGAAGCTCAGGACGGCCCAGTACAGCAGGATCAGGACGAACCCGCCCAGGATGACCAGGTCCTTCCAGACCAGCGACAGCCCGGCCCCCCGCAGCGTCACCGCCCGCACCGCCCGGGAGAAGTACATCAGCGGGAACAGGGAGGATATGGGGCGGATGTAGTCGGGGATGGCCTCGATGGGGGCATACGCCCCGGAGAGCATGAAGACCGGCAGGATGTAGAAGACGGCGATCTGGACCGCCTGGAACTGGGAGCGCGAGACCGTCGAGATGAGGAGGCCCGTGGCCAGCGAGGACAGGACGAACAGGGCACACAGGGCCAGCAGCAGGGGCAGCCGTTCCACCACGGGGACGTTGAACCAGCGGTCGGCCACGAAGAGGATGGTGGCCACGTTGAGCAGGGAGATGCCGAAGTACGGGAGGAGCTTGCCCAGGATCAGCTCCGTCCGGGTGATCGGTGTGGCCATGAGCTGGTCCAGCGTCCCCCGTTCTCGCTCCCGGGGAATGGTGACGGCCATCAGCATGACGGTGAGCAATTGCAGGGTCAGGCCGATGACCCCGGGCATGACGTAGCTCAGGTACTGGAGGCCGGGGTTGTAGCGGATCTCCCTGTGGACGAAGACCGGCTGGATCAGCCGGCGTCCGCGGTCCGGGCGCACCCCCCGGGCCCATAAACCCTTGATCGCCCGCTCGGTGTTGTAGCGCTGGATGACCCGCCGCGCCACGCCCTCCACGATCGGCGCCGAGTTGTTGTCCGTCCCGTCCAGCAGCAACTGGAGCTGCGCCTCCTCCCCCGCCTCGATCTGCCGCATGAATCCCCGCGGGATGACGATGGCCGCCTTGATCTTCCCCTGGGCCAGGAGATCCTGGGCCTCCTGGAGCGTGGCCACCTCGCCCTGGAGCTGTACCTCGTCGTAGGTGCTGAAGGCCGTGACGATGACGTTGCTCTCCGGCGAGCCGTCCTGGTTCAGGATGACCGACGGGATCTGGCGCAGCTCCCCCGTCTCCAGGGCCTTGCCGAACAGGAACGTGAGCACGATCGGCATCACCAGGATGAGCAGCAGGCTGCGCCGATCCCGCAGGATCTGCCGGGTCTCCTTGCGCGCCACGTGTCCGACGACCGCCAGCATGACCTACCCCGTCCCGTTCGTGTCCTGGGCGCCCCGGGTGAGGGACATGAACACGTCCTCCAGGGTGGGCGCAACGGCGCGGATGCTCTTCACCGCGACCCCTTGGGCGACCAGCACCTCCTGGAGGTGATGGCGCAGGTGGGTGGTCGTCTTGGCGAAGACCCGGAGCGTATGGCCGTAGATGCTCACGCCCGTCACGCCGTCGAGGCGCCGGGCGACGGCGGCCGCCTGCATCACGGGCAACGCGTCCACCTCGAGGAGGGCCTCACCCATCTCCGCCTTGCACTGCTCCGGCGAGCCCAGGCCGATGAAGCGGCCCCGGTGCATGAAGCCGATGGTCTGGCAGCGCTCCGCCTCTTCCACGTAGTGGGTGGTCACCAGGATCGTGCGGCCTTCGGCCGCCGCCTCGTAGAGGAGATCCCAGATCCGCTGGCGGGACGGGGGATCCGCGCCCGCCGTGGGCTCGTCCAGGAACAGGATTGACGGCGAGTGCACCAGGGCGCACGCCAGCGCCAGCCGCTGCTTCAGGCCGCCCGAGAGGTGCTCGGTGAGCTCCCGGCGCCGATCCGCGAGGCCCACCCGCGCCAGCGTCTCGCTTGCCCGCCGCCGCCGCTCCTGGCCCGACAGCCGGTACACCCCGGCAAAGAAATCCAGGTTCTCCTCGGCCGTGAGGTCGCCGTAGAGGCTGAAACGCTGCGGCATGTAGCCCACACACCGCTTGACGGCCTCGGCATCGCGCCGGACATCCAGCCCGGCCACGCGCGCCGTCCCCTCGCTGGGCAGGAGGAGGCCGCAGAGCATCCGGATGGTCGTGGTCTTGCCCGCGCCGTTGGGTCCCAGGAAGCCGAAGATCTCCCCCGTGCGGACGCTGAGGTTCAGCCCCGCGACAGCCGTCACCGCCCCGAAGCGGCGGGTGAGATTCGCCGTCTCGATCGCGAGGGACATGGGTTGGCGTTCCTCCGGGCCGGACGCGCGCGAGGTGCCTTCGCGGGGATGACCGATCGGCGGAACCCCGGCGGCCTGTCGTCTCCGTGCCATCGGCGACGGGAGGGCGTGAGGCAACGAGTCCGATGCCGTCCCATATTGACCGAATGAGGACAGGCATGTCAATCCCTTTCCCCCCGGGACAAAACCGGTTGACAACATCGGGGAAAATGGCTACTGTCCCCCGATGTCGCCATGGCGCGCAAACGCGTTCCACTCGAGGGAATGGCCATGTCTGTGAAAAAACTGCTCCTGGCGAAGCCGCGAGGCTTCTGCGCCGGAGTGGATCGTGCCATAGATGTCGTCAACCTGGCCCTGGATCTGTACCCGGGCCCCGTCTACGTCCGCAAGGAGATCGTCCACAACGTGCACGTCGTGAACGAACTGCGGGCCAAGGGGGCCATCTTCGTGGATGAGCTGGACGAGGTGCCGGATGGCGCCACGGTGATCTTCAGCGCCCACGGGGTCTCCCCCGAGGTGCGCCGGCGCGCCGCGGACCGGGGGCTCAACGTGATCGACGCCACCTGTCCCCTGGTGACCAAGGTGCACCACGAGGCGGTCCGGTTCGCCCAGGAGGGGCGGCCCATCGTCCTGGTGGGTCACGAGGGGCATGACGAGGTCATCGGGACCATGGGGCAGGCGCCCGAGCACATCCACCTGATCGGGTCCGCGGAAGAGGCCGAGGCCCTCCAGGTTTCCGACCCGGATCGCATCGCGGTCATCACCCAGACCACCCTGAGCCTGGACGACACCTCGGCCATCATCGGCGCGCTCCGGCAGCGCTTCCCCGGCATCACCGCCCCGGCCCGGGACGACATCTGCTACGCCACCCAGAACCGCCAGATGGCCGTCAAGGCCATCGCCCAGCGGGCGCAGGTCATCCTGGTGATCGGCTCGCAGAACAGCTCCAACAGCAATCGGCTGGCCGAGGTGGCGCGGGATGCGGGCGCACGGGCCCACCTGATCGACGACATGTCCCAGATCGACCCGGCCTGGCTCCAGGGGGTCGAGTGCCTGGGGATCACGGCGGGAGCCTCGGCGCCTGAATACCTGGTGGACGAGGTGGTGAGCTACTTCCGGGCGCGGGGCGTGACGGACATCGAGGAGATCCAGGCCGTGACCGAAGAGGTCAGCTTCGCCCTGCCGCCCGAGTTGGCGCGCGACCGCGCCATCCGGGGGGCCGCCCAACCCGCCTGAGGCGCCATTGCGCCGCCCGGCTGTCGGCCGCCCGGGCGGCTCCGAGGCCGGGGCGCCCGGGCCATCCGCGGCACGCGATACGGGATCCGCCCCTGCAGAACACGCAGAACACGATGACCCACATCGGTTCCGCCCCCTCGACCGCTCGGGACATCAGTCGGGCGCTCACCCGGGCCAGCCGGTCGAACTTCTACTACGCCTTCCTGTTCCTTCCGAGACACAAGCGCGAGGCCCTCTACGCCGTGTACGCCTTCTGCCGGGTCACCGATGACCTGGTGGACGAAGCGGCGGCCACGCCATCGGGCCATGCCCGGCCTGCCGCGGGCACGCCCCCACCCGCAGGCCTCCTTTCGCCTGCGGGAACCCCTGTGGAGCGCCTGAAGGCCTGGCGGGAAGAGCTGGAGGCCTGCTTCCGCGGCGAGGCGACCCACCCGGTCACCCAGCGGCTGGCCGAGACCATCCGGACCTTCCGGATTCCCCACGGCTACTTCGAGGAACTCCTGAACGGCGTGGAAATGGACCTGGCGAAGTTCCGGTACGCCACCTTCGCCGAGCTGCAACAGTACTGCTATCGCGTGGCCGGCGTGGTGGGTCTGATGTGCATCGAGGTCTTCGGATATACCCATCCGATGACCCGAACCTACGCCCAGCACCTAGGGACCGCCTTCCAGCTCACCAACATCCTGCGCGATCTCGCGACCGACGGCGAGCGGGGGCGCATCTACCTGCCGCAGGAGGATCTGAAACGGCTCGGGGTCACGGAGGCGGATCTGCTGGAGCGGCGGGTGACACCGGCCTTCCTGGAACTGATGCGGTTCGAGGTGGGACGGGCCCGGCAGTTCTACGCGGCCGCCCGGGCTGCCCTGCCCGCGGAGGATCGCCGGACCATGCTGGCGGCCGAAATCATGGGGGCCATCTACGCCCGCATCCTGGACCGGATCGAGGTCACGGGTTACGACGTCTTCTCCCGCCGCATCCGCCTCTCGGATACGCACCGCCTGTGGCTGGCCCTCCACTGCTGGGCCAGGCACCGACTGCGCACCGCCTGATCCCCCGTCCTATTTCGGATTTGGGATTTCGGATTTGGGATTGCCGATTTTCAATCCGCAATCCGCAATCCGCAATCCGAAATAGGACAGAGGCCTCAGACCTTCTCCCCCTGGCCCTGCTCCGATTCGGCCGGACGCAGATCGGTCATGCTGACCCCCGGCAGGTACTCGACGGCCCGGTCGTCCTTGATCACCTCCAGGCGCTTGACCACGTCCCGGATGCGCAGCGACGCGCGGCTGATCGCCGCCAGCTTCTTCTGCACCTCGGGCGCCAGCATTTCGGGCTGGGCCAGCAGCAGCTCGGCATGCCCCAGGATGGTCCCCAGCGGGTTGTTGATCTCGTGCCGGATGGCCAGGCCGATCTCCCCGATGGCGGCCAGCCGTTCGGCGCGAATGAGCCGGGCCTGGGTCTCCACCAGCTCCTGATTCTTTTCCGCCAGCTCCTCGGCCTTGCCTTTCAGCTCCCGTTGCAGGCTCAAGGTCCGGAGACACCCGTGGACGCGGGCCAGGAGCTCCTCGGGGTGAAAGGGCTTGAGGATGTAGTCGTCCGCGCCGCCCAGCAGCCCTTCCACGCGATCCTCGACCCGGTCCCGCGCCGTGAGGATAATGATCTGGATCTCCCGCGTGGCCTCCTCCGCCTTCAGCTCCCGGCAGAGCAACGCCCCGTCTCCGTCGGGCAGGATCCGGTCCAGCAGCAGCAGGTCCGGTGGCGCGTCCCGGACCGCCTCCCGCGCCTCGGCCAGCGTCCGCTTGGTGCTCACCGCGTACCCATGCAGGGCCAGCAGATCGGTGACCACGGCCGCCTGGAGGGGATCGTCCTCCACCAGCAGGATGCGGTCGGGGCCGGTGGGATCCGCGACGGTCATGGCCGGCCCCCCTTCTCGTCCTCCGCGGCCGCGGCGAGGCACTGGTCCAGGTACGGCTTCAGGCGCTGGACGATGTACTCGCCGCTCCGGAGGGCCCGCGCCGCATCCTCCTCCCGGTAATCGCGGGACGGCACCCACATGGGCAGATCGCGCCGCTGGAACAGGGGAAAGCGGGGACGGGCGCCGTGCCGCTCCAGGGCGTCAATGTGCTTGACGAGATCGTCCATGTCCGGGAACTCGGCCTGATACAGCGCCCGGAACACGGACGACAGATGGTGTTCCAGGGTCACGACGCCCCGCAGGGCCAGGCAGGCCTTCACCATCTTCTCCACGGCCTGCTGGGTGAAGGCGATGGTGCGGCTGTGGAATTCCGTCCCGCGCAGGAGCAGGGCCACGCGGTAATCCACGTCGCTCTCCGTGAGAAAGGCGCGGGCGATCTCCTGCGGCTCATGCATGACAACTCCTTCGCAATGAAAAATGGAAAACTGACGACTGACAACCGGTCAAATCAAAGCACGAATCGAGAGGTCGCGTTCTCGGTTGTCCGTTGTCCGTTGTCGGTTGTCCGTTGTCCGTTGTCAGTTGTCGGTTGTCCGTTGTCAGTTGTCGGTTGTCCGTTGTCAGTTGTCCGTTTTGCATTCCGCCGGAGGCGGACCCTCGTCGAAGAGGCGGGCCACCTCGTCCCGCGCGAAGCGGGGCAGCGGCACCTCTCCCCCGGTTTCCACGAGCCGGCAGCCCTCTTCCGGCCGCGTGACCGCGCCGATGATCCTCCCGGCGATCCCCTCGGCCTCCCAGGCGGCGACCAGCCCGTCCGCCTGATCGGGAGGACACGTCAGGAGCAGCGCCCCGGAGGCGATCACGCCCAGGGGATCCAGTCCCAGGGCCTGGCAGAGCGCCCGGCACTCGGGCAGGACGGGGATCGCCGTCCGCTCGATCCGGAGGCCCGCGCCGGCGGCCAGGGCCAGCTCCAGGAGTCCCGTGGCCAGGCCGCCCTCGGTGGGATCATGCATGGCGTGCACGCGGGCCGCGCGCTGGGCGATCCGGGCGTCCGGCAGGACCGAGATGCCCGGACGGTGCAGGAACCCCCGGCCCCGTTCCCGCACCTCGGGGGCGACCCCCCGGGCGGCCAGGAGGCCGTCGCACTCCCGTGCCAGGATCGAGGTCCCCTCGACGGCGATCCCCTTGGTGAGCAGCACGGCGTCGCCGGGACGGGCCCCCGCCGTGGTCACCAACTGTTCCTTCTCCACCTCGCCGAGCATGGCGCCGGCCAGGATGGGGCGATCCAGCCCCTGCGTCACCTCCGTATGCCCGCCCACCAGGGTGGCCCCGATGGCGCGGCAGGCGTCCTGGACCTGGGCGAAGATGCTTTCCAGGTGCTTCTCATCCGCCCGCCCCTCGGGCAGGAGCAGCGTCATGAGGAACCAAGAGGGCTGGGCCCCCCGGACCGCCAGGTCGTTGGCGTTGATGTGGACCGCGTACCAGCCGATCTCCTCCGCCACGAAGGTGATGGGATCCACCTTGGCCACCAGGTAGCGATCGCCCAGGTCCAACACCGCGGCGTCCTCGCCCACCCGCGGCCCGACGAGGACGCGGGGGTCGCGGATGTCGCAGGCGCGGAAGAGGCGCTCCAGCACCTCTAGGGGGGGCTTCCCCAGGTGGAGATGTGCCGGCACCGCGGGGCGAGACTGGTCAGAACTCATAGACGGCAAATGGCAGCGGGGTGATCAGGACCACCAGCAACCCCAGGGCGACCACCGCCAGGATCCGCCGGGGCGCATCCAGCGGCGTCACGTCGTCCAGCGGCGGCGGGTGCCGGAGGCCCAGGGCCACGGCCAGGGCCACCCAGACCAGCCAACCTAGCCAGTGTGTAACCACGGAAAGGAGGACCAAGACGCCCAGGAAGACCCACACGATCTTCCGGTACCCCCGGCCCAGGACGGCATAGGCGATGTGGCCGCCGTCGAGCTGGGAGAGCGGCATGAGATTCAGCGCCGTGACGAAGAAGCCCAGCCACCCCGCCAGGGCCGCGGGGTGCAGCATGACGTCGAATCCCTCCGGGATCGGCCCCTTCACGAGCCATTTCAGGACCAGGTACGCAAGCGAGTTTCCCTCCTGCAGGGCCACGCCTGACAACGGCTTCACGGGCGAGAGGACGAGACCGATGACCAGGACCGGCACGGCCAGCACCAGGCCCAGCAGGGGTCCCGCGATGCCGATGTCGAAGAGGACCTTGCGGTTGGGAATGGGTGAGCGCATGCGGATGATGGCCCCCATCGTCCCCATGGGTGGCACCGGCAGCGGGACGAAGTACGGCAGGCTCACCTGGACGCCGTAGGCCCGCGCCGTGAGGTAATGGCCCAGCTCGTGAAAGCCGAGGATGAGCAGCAGGCTGGCCGAGAACGGCACCCCCAGGCGGAGGGTGCTCGGGTCCGCGAACGGCTGGGCCCCCTCCATGATCGCCCCCACGAACAGCGTCGTGAGCAGGGTCGCCAGGAACAGCGCCAGGTTCAAGGGCCAGCCCTTCCACGCGGCCGTGGCCCCGGGAGAGACGGGCTGGAAGCGGATCAGCGTGATCTCTTCGGGACTCCGGATCATGGGGACGTAGCCGTATGGCTCGATCCGCGGCGCGAGGAGGGACATCGCCACCTCCGGGTCCACCAAGAGGCGGCCGCGGAACCGGATCATGCCGTCTCCGCCCACGGCGGACCATTCCTCGATGGCAAAGACCCCCGCCAGCTCCCGTGCCAGAACGAACGGCCACGGCTCGATGGATCGGGTCCAACCTCTCATGAATGGCACCCTGACCTAAGATCGTTCGGGGGTTCGAGGGTTCGGTGGTTCGGTCGTTCACATCCGAGAAGAACAACCGAACACCCGGGACCCATCGCACCGCCCGGCGCGGGCGAGGTGCGATGGGTGCCCCGAACTGCCGAACGTCTTATCGTCCCGCCGCGGGCCTCGGTCCCCCCGCCAGCCACAGGGAGAGGCAGGCCAACCCCACGGACCCCATGGCCACCCCGAAGGCCAACCGGTAGCTCCCCGTCGCGTCGTACAGGGCGCCTCCCACCCACGGGCCCACCGCGGCGCCCACGCCGTTGCTCAGGTGGATGAGGCCGAAGATCGTCCCGTAGTGTCGCCCCCGGTAGGCGTCTGCCGTCATGGCCGAGACGATCGGCCCGCGGGCGCCGAAGGAGATCCCGAAGAGGAGGGCGAACAGGTACAGCCAGCCCACGCCCGCCGCGGGCGTGAGGAGCATGAGGACGAGGATTCCGAGGGCGGAGCAGGCATAGCTCAGCAGTGCGGTCCACACCCGTCCGATCCGGTCCGAGAGGATCGCGAACATGACGCGTCCGACCGAGCTCAGCATCCCCACAGTCCCGAGGACATGCACTGCGGTCATCTTCCCGAACCCCAGATCCACCAGGTGCGCCACCTGATGCGTGGTGACCGACATCATGCTCACCGGGGTAAAGAAGAAACAGGAGACGAATCCCCAGAACCCCGGCGAGCGAAGCGCCGTGGTCAGGCTCGCTCCCTCGGTCGCGCCGGCCGCTCTCCCCGCGGGGATCTTCGAGGGCGGGAGCGGCTCCCATCCCCCGTCTGGTCCCAGGCCGAGTTCCTCGGGCCGGTCGCGCTGGCAGAGCACGGTGAGCGGCAGGAGCACGGCGAGGGACACCAGCCCCAGGACGATGAACGCCCCGCGCCACCCCACGCGATCCATGGCGGCCTGGGCCAGGGGAGAGAACACGAACAGCCCCGCCCCCATCCCGGCAAAGGCGATCCCGATGGCCGACCCGCGCGAGCGGATGAACCAGTTCGACAGGAGGGTGGTGTGGGCTACCGGACCCAGGATGCCGCCCCCCAGGGCGTCCACCAGGCCGAAGGCGAGCCACAGATGCCACAGGGAACCGGTCGCGGCAGAGAGCAGCAGGCCCGACCCCAGCAGGACGGCTCCCCAGGGCAAGACCCGGCGCGGGCCGTAGCGGTCCACCAGGTGGCCGACCAGGGGCGCGGTGAGGCCCGCCACCATCATGTTCAGGGAAAAAATGGACGCGGTGCTGGCCCGGCTCCACCCGAACTCCTGGACCAGGGCCACGAAGAAGACGGGGAAGGCGTAGGTCGTCCCGTACATGACCCCGAGCGTGGCGAACGAGGCGGCCAGGATCACCCATCCGTAATGCACCCGCAACCAGCGCGCCACTGCCGGACTCGACCACTCACGGCGCATGTGTCTCCTGTCGGGTCGTGGAAGTGAGTCGCGCCGGTTATAACACGCAAGCCGTGGAGACGCAATCGCGTCATCCGTCCGGTTCGAGGTGCAGGACCATCCCCGTCCGCGCCTCCGCCAGCGACCGCAGCCGCATGGGCCGGTATTCGCCGCGGAGCCACCGCTCGACCTGGTCGGCATAGTGTGCCGAGCGGGGATCGCCCGAGGTCCCTCCCGCCATGATCCAGCGGGATCCATCCGGGTCCCCGAGGTCCACGATCTGCCGGTAACTCGGCCCCACCGTCATGGCGAAGGGTTCGGTCAGGGGGAACGCCCCCAGGTTCACCGTCATCCCGTCGCCCGGTCGCGCATAGGGTCCCCGGTTGAGCTCGACGAGCCAGGCCAGCGCCCGGGCCGCCAGGCCGCGGCCGCGGCCGAAGCCGTGAAAGAGGGTGAGCGCGTGCAGCGATCCCCACCGCCACCCGGCCGGATCGGGCCCCCACCCCGCGGCCGCCCGCCGCCAGGCCGCCGCCAGGCATTCCTCCACCGTCGCCTGCACGCCGCTCGGAAACCACGTCCCGTCGGAGGTGAGCAGGGCTGCGTCCGCGGCCGGCACCGCCAGGTGGAGCGTCGAGAAATACCGGGCGAAGATGCCCGGCACCTGCCGCTCCATCAGCGGGCGGAAGCAGCGTCGAAGGAGCTCCTGGTAGAACAAGTGATAGAGGGCGGCGGCTCCGCTCTCCACCTCCATCCGGCAGTCCCAGGCCAGCAGGAGGGACGCCGCCTGCCGCGCCTCAGGATCCGTGAGTGCACGAGCGACGGGCCGCACCTGGTGCGCCAGGAGGCCGGCCGCCTGCACGGACAGCACGTCAGTCTGGATCCGGACCATGTCCTCGATGGTCGCCCGCCCGAGCTCTCCCAGGAATTGGGTGATCCGCGTGGCGCGATACGGGGGCTCCCAGAAGCCACCGGCAATCGTGGGCGGCAGGTCGGATGCGACCCGATTGTTGGCCGTCACCAGGAATCCCTCCGGGGGATTGATGCGCTTCGGCTGTTCCGCCCACGCGAGGTAGCCCTGCCAGGCATGGGCAGGCGATGCCCCGTCCAGGATGACGGGACCGTCCCCGCCCCAGGTTCGCCGGGGGAATTTGCCGGCGCAGAAGTAGGCGATGGTGCCCTGGCGGTCGGCCACCACCACGTTCTGGGCTGGCAGCGCGAACTCCTGCAGCGCCGCTTCGAACGCGCCGACGTCCCTGGCCCGATTCATGCCCAGGAGGGCGTCTAGTCCCCGCCACGCCTCCAGTCCCACCCAGCGGAAAGAGACCGGAGGCGCATCGGACTCCTGCGGCAAGAGCGGGCACAGGATCCCTCCGTGCCGCACGTAGCGCGGCGTGCGGCGCACCGGGTCACGCCGGCCCCGGATCCGAAAATCCTCTTCCCGGATTTCCACCGGGTGCCAAGCGCCCTCGCGGAGATACCGCGTGCCCGACGCATCCAGCGTCTCCCGGTAATAATCCCCATCGTCGGCCATGACGGCGGTGAAGCCCCAGGCCAGATGCTCGTTCCGCCCGATGAGAACGGCCGGGATCCCCGGCATCGTCGCGCCGATGACCCGACGGTCCGGCCCGTGGAGCACGACCGGGTACCAGAGCGCGGGCAGGCCGAACAACAGATGCGGGTCGTTGCACAGCAGGGGTTTCCCCGACGCGGTCCGCCGCCCGGCAACCGCCCAACTGTTGCTCCCCACTCCGGGCCCCGTAAGGCCCAGGGCCCGGCGCGCCAGGAGGTCCAGATGGGCCGGGGAAGCCGATAGCGTGTTCCCGATGATGCACGGAGCCCGCGAGAGATCCGGAGGGAGCATCGGGCGCAGCCGGGGATCGGCCGCCAGGACCGCCAGGATCGGTTTCGCCGGGAAGGCCAGGGACAAGAGCCAGCCCACCAGCTTCCCGACAGCCAGAGAGTCCTCGGGCGTCCACGCCTCCGGTCGGATCCCGGCGAGGAGGTATTCGGGTGGAAGATCGCGCGGATGGCATCGGTCCAGCCAGGTGTTCATCCCCGCCACGAAGCCCTCCATCGTGGAGGCCCCCTCCTCGCTGAGGAGGGAGCGCTCCTCCCGACCCACGGCGTGCATCCGAAGACTCCGGTAGAGCTGGTCCACCGCCAGGATCGTCGGCCCGGGCATGTGCAGGCGGACCCCGCTGAGGGGGCGGTCCCCCAGGAGTTCCGCCAGCCGCCCACCCGCCAGGCGACGCAGCGTCTCCATCTGCCACTGGCGGTCCTGCGCCATCGCCACCCCCAGCCCGAACGCCAGGTCACCCGCGCTCTCCGCGTAGATCTGCGGGACGCCGCACTCGTCGCGGCAGATCCAGACGTCTCGAGCGAGGCCTGCAAGCCGGAGCGTCCGGGCGCCCCGCCCCGCGCGTGGACGACGCCCAGACAGTTTCCGCCACAGCGCCGAGGTCAGGAGCCCGGTGCACGCCAGGAGGGACCAGGGCATGGCGGGATCAGTTCCTTCGGAAACGGCGGGGCAGGTTGTAGCGGAAGGATGCCGAGATGTTCCAAGGCTCGTCGCCCATCTGGGACGGGAAGGGATCGAAGGGCGCCGCCAGCTTCACCGCCCGGAGCGCCTCCTGGTCCAGGACGGGAAAGCCGGAGCTCTGGACGAGGCGGATATTGGTCAGGGTCCCGGCCTTGTTCAGGGTGAAGACCAGGAGCAACTCACCGCCGACACCGTGGGCCAGTGCTTCCTCGGGATACACCCAGACCCTCTCGACCCGCCATTTGACGTGGGCCAGGTAGTCAACGAAGCGATCCTCCCGGCTGTTCAGGTTGACCGTCTGCCTGGCCAGTTCGCCCGCGTCTCCCGTGAGGCCGGAGCCGAGGCTGGCGATCTGATCCCGCAGCGAGGGCCGGGCCGGGCGGCTGCCCGACGGTCCTCCCCTGGTTGCAGGGACGGCCGGCGCGCCCTGCGTCGGGCCACCCAGCCTGAGGCCGCTCTGCTCGGGTGGAACGAGGGCCGGCGCCTCGCGAGGGGCTTCAGGGATCCTTTCAGTCCGCGGCACGGCCGGCTCTGGCGTCGGGCGCGCCGCGACGCGGGGCTCCTCGCGGCTCCCGCCTC
>JACQXP010000484.1 GCA_016208645.1 Candidatus Methylomirabilota bacterium
GCCATGGTCACGTCGGGGGCGCTGCGCGGCGCGGGCGAGACCCACGTGGTGCTGGCGGCCGCCATCGTGGGGGGATGGATCGTGCGCCTGCCCTTCGCTTACGTCGGCGGGGTGGTCGCGAACCTTGGGATGACGATGGTGAGGGTAACACTGATCCTCGATTGGACCGTGCGATGTGCGATCGTGACCTGGCGCTTCCGCCGCCTGTCCATGGGAGACGTGCGACTCTGAATTCGCACGGCGAGTCGGCTAGACAGCCGTTAGGCCGCATTATTCACGAACGGACCCGTGCACCCTCGGATCAAATGACCAATGACCAATTTCCAATGACCAATGATGGTGGGCGCGCACAGCGCGCCGTCATGGGACTTCACGGAACTACCATCCGCAATTGGTCATTGCTGGCGGCAGGTGTTACTTGCCGAGCAGCTTCGCCCTCAGTCCCTCCAGCGTAAACTCCCGGCTGTGGGCGTAGTCCCGCAGGCCGATCTCGCGCTCCCGCACTTTCTGGCACTGCTCGTAGACCTTGTCCGCGATCTCCAGCGGAACCGTCGTGACGCCGCTGGAATCTCCGTGGATCAGGTCTCCGAGTTGGACGCGGGTGCCGCTCACCTCCACGGGGATCCCGACGTCAATGATGTTGAAGGTGCCGTGGGCAACCACCAGGCCGGCGGCGAAGATGTGGAATCCCAGCGGGCGGACGCCATCCAGGTCCCGGACCCCGCCGTCCGTGACGATGCCGATGGCCCCCAGCCGGCTGGAAAGGCTGGCGATCACGTCGCCCAGAAAGCAGGCGTGCGTGCCCTTCGGGCCGACATCCTGTACCACCAGAACGGCCGGCTTGGGCGAAGCGGCGATGGCATCGAAGAGCCGCATGTGGCCCTTGCGATCCCTGGCGCGCCCGGGCGTCATGCTGTCGGCCGTGGCCGTCACGGCATAGCCGACCATCACCCCGAACTCCGGCGTGAGGCACCGGATGTCCATCCCCATGAAGCCCTGCGTATCATCGCGCACCTTGAACGCCTCGATGGCATTGGCCACCGTGGGTGAATCCACCGACCGCAGCTCTTCCAACTGCTCTGGACCGAGTCGAATCGCCATTCCGTAGACTCCTTTCACTCATGGTCATTTGTCATTGGTCATTGGCCGGACCAAGGCCGGCGCAGAGGCTACTCCCGAGCCCGCTTCCCTGTCAACCCATCGGTCCCGTTTGTCCACTCTCGTTCCCATAAGCCAGAACGGCGGCCCCCATTGGAGAGGGCCGCCGTTCTGCTCAAAGCCTGGACGAAGGTACGGTCAACTCTGTGGGAGAGGCTTCTGTGTGGTGGGCGTCGCGGTGTCCGTGTGGCTTCCGCCGCACTCGGCGAGGGCACTGCCAACAAGACCTAGCAGAAAGCCGAGCGCCAGCATCAGGGTTACTAGCTTTCGCATCGCTGTCCCCCCTTCCTTGTGACGATTCCCCACCGTTGAACTGGGTCGTTTATACGGGAGTCCGTAAGGAGTACATCGCCCAGAAGGAGATCGCCGACGCCGCCTATGCGTATCAGGTAGTCAAAGAGCACGGCGACCACGTTGTGATCGGCGTCAACAAATACCGGGAGGAACAACTCGACATTCCCTTCCCGCTCCACAGGGTCCATCCAGAGACCGAGCGGCGGCAGATCGAACGCCTGACGCGGGTCAAGGTGGTGGCGCGGGCGCTCCGGGACGCGGGGATGGAGGTGATCTACACGGGCCTGCACCAGACGCCGGAGCAGGTGGTCAACGCCGGCGGAATCGAAATGCAGGGACCGGGGGTCGGGCGCCAGGGGCCAGGGACGGGGGACGGATTGAATGCGGAGGGTGGGGTGACAGGCGAAGGACAGAGCTTAAGGGAGGCCTAGGGCTTGGCGGAGACCCGTCTCGACATGCGCGAGATCCGGGGAGGAGAGTGAACCCAGGGCCCGTTTCACGATTTTCTTGTCCACGGCCAGGCCGATGAGGAAGGGCAAGATGGAACCGACACGTTCCTCGGTCTCGTCATCCCAGTCGATCTCGGCTTGGTTGGGAAATCGGTTGGCGAGCCGGCAGGCGGCCGGGTGAGACAGGGGGCAGAAAATCGTCGTTCGGGCAATCCCAATCTCGTCGAGCGCCTCGGCGTCGTCGGCCGACCCC
>JACQXP010000485.1 GCA_016208645.1 Candidatus Methylomirabilota bacterium
GATTACACCATCCCCCTGGGCAAGGCGGACGTCAAACGCCAAGGGTCGGATGTCACCATCGTCGCGACCGCCCGCATGGTGCACCTCTCCCTGGCCGCGGCGGATCGCCTGGCCGCCGAGGGGATCGAGTGCGAGGTGGTGGACCCCCGGACGCTCTCCCCGCTGGACGAGGAGACGATCCTCAACTCGGTGGCCAAGACCAACAAGCTGGTCGTCGTGTGCGAGGCGGCGCCGCGGTGCAGCTTTGCATCGGAGGTGGCGGCGGTGGTGGCCGAGAAGGCCTTCGACCTCCTGGACGCGCCGATCCAGCGCGTGACGTCCCTCCATACCCCCATCCCGTTCGCGCCCAAGCTGGAGAAGTTCGTGACCCCGAGCGAGGACAAGGTCATCGCCGCGGTCAAGAAGATCGTGGGATGACGGGCCGACGCCATCGCCCGTGGTTGCCGTAGCAAGCGGATCGCCCCCGCCGGCTTGACAGCAGCTTCTCCGGGGTGCTAGCGTGCGCTCGGAGGTAGTCATGAGGAAGGTGATCCCGCCAAAGGGGAAGGGAAGTCGAAAGGCACGCGTCGCCAAGAAGGCCGCACGAGCCCGCGGAGGGCTCCAGGCGCTGGTCGGTATGTTCGCAAGCAGGACGGGCGACCTGGCCGCGCGTCACGATGATTTTCTCTACGGCTGGAAGAAACAGGAATTATGCTGATCGAGACCAGGCGACTCGATGCGGTGCTGTCATTTGACCGGCATTTCAGCCAGTACCGCTTCCGCCACCGCGTCACCAACTTCGTCCACGCCCAACAGATCGAATGAGCTGGAGAAGTTCGTGACGCCGAGCGAGGGCAAGGTCGTGGCGGTGGTCAAGAAGGTGGTGGGGTAGAACTGCCCCGCGATCGTTCATCTTTCGCTCACCTCTCAAGGCCGGCATCCGAATAGGGGCGTGCCGGCCCTCGCTTTTTGCGGCAAGGAACCCTCCTTCAGGCCGTCTCGCGATCCCCTGGCCCCCTTGTCTCCCGCTCTCCGTCTCCCCGGTGCTCCGTTTCCGTCTCCCCCTCGCCTTGTCTCCCCATCTCCGATTCCCCCTATCCCCCTTTCCCCCCATCTCCTTGTCCCCGTGTCTCCCTTCCCCTGTGCGCCTCCGCCCCTCTGCACCCCTGCCCCTCCGCCCTGATGCGGAGGACGGTCCC
>JACQXP010000486.1 GCA_016208645.1 Candidatus Methylomirabilota bacterium
CGGCAAGCCCGCGTGCCTGCGACCTGCGGCTCAGCCGCCGCCCCGTTAGCGAGCGAGGAACAGTAGAAATTTAATGTTGTTGCCTACGTTAACTTACTCGGTTGGGTCCACAACACCTGCCGCACACGGGGCGACCGTCGGCACAGCGCGGGTGCGCGGGAACAGGGGACGGGGAACCAGTAACGGGAGTTGGGGGCTGGGGGTTGGGGGTTGGCGATCGGAGCCCGCGTGCCACCCCGGCCCCTGACCTCCGACCCCCGTGCTTGCTAATAGAGCCGTAAGAGCTTGGGCAGCCAGGTGGACAGGAACGGCAGGTAGGTGATGACCAGGAGCGCCCCCAGCATGGCCAGGACGAAGGGGACGACGGCGCGGGAGATGGCCTCCAGGCTGATCCGGGCCAGGTTGGCGGCGACGTACAGATTCACCGCCTCCGGCGGCGTCACCTGCCCGATGGCCAGGTTGACGGTCATCACCACCCCGAACCAGATGGGATCCCAGTGGAAGTGGGCCATGACCGGGAGGAAGATGGGCAGGAAGACGTAGTAGATGGACACCGCATCCAGCAGCATCCCGGCGATGAAGAGGAGGAGGTTCACCCAGAGGATGGTGACCCACGGGCTGCCGCTCAACGAGATGATGAAGGCCGCCGCCTTGTCCATGGCCCCCAGCGTGGACCCGGCCCAGGCGAAGAGGCCGGCGAAGGCCACGATGACCATGACCACGGCCGAGGAGAGCGCCGCATCTCGCAGCGTGCTGTAGAGGATCGTCCAGGTAAGGTTCCGGTGCACCACCGCGCCGACGAACAGGCCGTAGAACACCGCCACCACGGCCGCCTCGGTGGGCGTGAAGATCCCGCCGTAGATCCCGCCCAGGATGACCAGGGGCGCCATGAGCCCCCAGATCGAATCCTTGAACGCCTGCCAGATCTCCGCCGCGGTCCCGAACCGCTCGCCCGCGTATCCCCGCCTCCGCGAGATGAGGTAGGCCGGGATCATCAGGGCGAGGCCCACCACGATGCCTGGGAAGATCCCGGCCGCGAACAGCGCCGGGATCGAGGTGGTGGTGATGACGCCGTAGATGATGAAGGCGATGCTGGGCGGGATGATGATGGCGATGCTCCCCCCGCTGGCGATGAGGGCCGAGGCGAAGCCCGTGTCGTACCCCTTGGCCACCATCGCCGGGATCAGGACGGTCCCCAGCGCCGCCGTGTCCGCCGGCCCCGACCCGGAAATGCCCGCGAAGAAGACACAGACCACCACCGCCACCAGGGCCAGCCCACCGGTGGTGGGCCCGATGAGCAGGTTGACCAGGTGCACTAGGCGTTGGGAAATGCCGACGCGATCCAGGATCAGGCCGGCCAGGATGAAGAACGGGATGGCCAGGAGCTGGAACTTGGCGATGTTGCCGTAGATGTTGGCTGAGAGGATCTGGATGCCGAGCTGGTAGTACCAGAGGAAGACCGCCCCGCTCACCCCCACCGCGATGGCGATGGGGACGCCCAGGCCCACCAGAACCAGGAACGTGACGAAGAGCCAGACGCTGGGGTCGGTCATGCGGGGGTGCCCTCGGAGAGGGCCCGGCGGGTCGCCTGAACGACCCGGGCGACGATGATGATGGACCCCAGGGGCAGGCCCAGGGTGTACCACCACTGCGGGATGGCCAGGGCCTCCGAGGTCGTACGCATCGCAATCTCGTCCTGGATCTGCCGGACGCTGAACCATAGGAGCGCCAGGAACAGGCCACACGCCAGGGCGGCGCTCCCCATCTGGAGCCACCGTTGGGCCCGCCGGGGGAATCGCGCCGCCAGGAAGACGAGGCCCAGGTGGATCCCCCGCTTGAACCCCGCCGCGGTCCCGAGCATCGTCAGGTATACCAGCAGGCTCACCTCGATCTCCTCGCTGAAGGCCAGGGAGAAATTGGTGAAGTACCGGGTCAGGATGTTCAGGAATGCCAGCGTCGCCATGAAGAGCAGCATGCCGGCGCAGACCGCCTCCTCGAAGTTATCATTCAGCCAGCGCCACACGAGTGCCTCCGCGCCCGACCAATCAAATGCGGGCGATGCCGATGTGTCCTGCCCGATTGCCCCCTCACCCCATCCCTCGGTGGGGAGAGGGGCGAGCCTGAAGAGAGTTCTCCTGGAAAGGGCGAGGCCCCGGCAGAATCAAATCCACCGGGGCCCTCTCCGCGACAAGAACTACCGCTTGGCCGCCTTGCCCGCCTTGGCCACCTTGGCGATTTCTCGCTCCGCCTCGGCGATCAGGTCAGGACCGATCTCCTGGCCCCACTTGGTGTAGACCCCCAGGGTCTTCTGCTTGAACGCCTCGAGGTCCTTGGGCGCCAGCGTGGTGACCGTCATGCCGTTCTTCGCCAGGTTGTCAGTGGCGGCGGTGCTGCCCTGCAGGCCCTCCCGGGCGCCCTTCTTCTGCCAGGCGCACGTCTCCTCCCCCGCCTTCCGGACCAGGGCCTGGTCGGCCGGCCCGAAGCTGTCCCAGGTCGCCTTGCTCACGCCCAGGATCAGGGGGTCAATCGCGTACTTCCAGAGCGTGATGTACTTCTGGCTCTGCCACAGCTTGTAGGGCGTGATCACCGAGACCACCGGGTTCTCCTGCCCGTCCACCGTCCCCTGCTGGAAGGCCGTCTGGGCCTCGGCCCAGTTCATGGAGACCGGATTGGCGCCGAGCGTCTTGAAGATGGCAATGAAGATGGGGGAACCCACCACGCGGAGTTTCAGGCCTTCCATGTCGCCTGGCTTCCGGACGGGCCGCTTGCTGTTGGTCACCTCCCGGAACCCGTTCTCGCCCCAGCAGAGCGGAACCACCCCCTTCTCCTCCACGATCTTGAAGATCCGCTTCCCGGCCACGCCGTTC
>JACQXP010000575.1 GCA_016208645.1 Candidatus Methylomirabilota bacterium
GAATCGGGGGATCATCGCCAACCCCAACTGCACCACCATCGTGACCCTGATGGCGCTGGCGCCCTTGCACCGGTACAGCCGGATCAAGCGGGTGGTCGCCTCCAGCTACCAGGCGGTCTCCGGCGCCGGCGCCAAGGCCCTGGAGGAGCTGAAGCGGCAGGTGCGCGCCTGGGCGGCCGGCGAGCCGCTCCCGGTCGAGGTCTTCCCGTATCAGATCGCGTTCAACATCCTGCCGCACATTGACGCGTTCCAGGAGAATGGCTATACCAAAGAGGAGATGAAGCTGGTCAACGAGACCCGCAAGATCCTGGAGGATGATCGGATCCTGGTCTCGCCGACCACGGTCCGGGTGCCGGTCTTCACCGCGCACTCGGTCTCCGTCCACGTGGAGACGGAGCAGAAGATCCCGGTCGCCACGGCGCGAGAGGTATTCGCCGCGTTCCCGGGCCTGCGGGTCCTGGACGATCCGGCGAACAAGCAGTATCCCATGCCGCTGTTCGCAGCCGGCCAGGACGACTGTTTCGTGGGACGCATCCGCGAGGATCTGGCCGTGCCGAACGGCCTGAACTTCTGGGTGGTCGGCGACCAACTCCGCAAGGGCGCCGCCCTGAACGCGGTCCAGATCGCCGAGCGGCTGATCGAGCAGTACCTGTAACGGGCCGGCTGACGCAGTGATGGGAGGCCTTCGCATCTGTTGCGAAGGCCTCTTTGTCTTTGATTGCCCGCCGCGATGCCAGCGGACGCAATGCAGCGGTCCAGCACGAAAGCCGGCTCTGACGCTCTATTCAAAATAACCGCGATAACCGCGCTACGTCCCGCCTCACAACACGCGCTGAGTTAGGCCGCACTCGCTACGCAGTCTTCCGCGCCCGCTGCAGCTTGGCAAATGCCGGCGATGCCGCCTGGATTTGCCGCATCGCGCTCGGGTCATAGACCTTCTCGCCGCACTGCGGGCAGTGGAAGTGCCGCAGGTTCCTGACCACGTAGCGTTTCCCCTCGTAGCTCCCGGACCAGTCCTCCTGTACTGCGCGAATCCCCGCGCTTCCGCATGCGGGACAGGCGGAAATGCGAAATGCTCCCTTCCGCTGTGGCATCACAAAACCCTCTTCGAGGATACGAGGAAGTAGAATCTGTCCTCGCCGCCCTCGGCGACGA
>JACQXP010000576.1 GCA_016208645.1 Candidatus Methylomirabilota bacterium
GTCTGCGGGCATTCTTCGGCTCGTCCAACTTGCAGATGTGTCCTCTTTGCTTCCGGCTAGGCCTAGTTAGGGGGTTGACCGTTCCGCAGCCTCCGTCACCCTTTTCCCCGCCGGCGGGGCCGCCGCCGGTGGCGTGACCGGCGCGACGGCCGGAGCACCCACAGGCACCGCGGGGCGAATGGCCGGGGACCCCATCAGCTCCTCGTACTCCAGGGGATGGCGCATGCCCATCTCCTCTTCGGACACCGTCCCCGTCCACCAAGTCCAGTTCATGGGGAAGTGCTCGGGGTTCAGGTGGACGTTGTAGAAGTGCCAGATGATGATGGCCAGGGTTGCCAGCAGCCCCTCGTCGCTGTGCGCCTCCCGCGCGATGTCCGCAGCGAACTTGGGGAGAAACCTGAGGGAGGTTTCCAGGAACCACAGGATCAGGCCCGAGCCGATCATGATGACCATGCCCCAGTACACCGCCCAGTAATCGAATTTCTCCACGTAGCTGAAGCGGCCGAAGCGCGGCTTCTCGTCGCTCTTGCCCAGAAAGTAGCGCAGCATCTGGAAGAAATCCGTGACATCCTTGGGCCACGGGAGCAGCTCCCAGAAGTTCCGACGCCCCTCGCGGGCGGCCACGAGGTAGAAGAGGTGGTAGACCCCCACCCCGATCAGGCCCACGGCGCCAATCCGGTGGATGAGCGTGCTCATCTGGACGCCGCCCACGAGGTCGAAGAAGATCTGGGAGAAGCGCGCCTCGTGGAACTTCAGGGGCAGCCCCGTGATGATGAGGATAAGGCAGCTCGCCAAGAGCACCATGTGCTGCGCCCGAAAGTTCCAACTGAAGCGCTCCAACTCCCGGGGCGGTGGGGCCGGTGCCGGTAACGGCGCGGCCCGGGCCAGGATCTCCGCTTCTAGCTCCGCCTTGACCCGGGTGATCCGGGCCTGGATCTCCTCGGCCAACTCGGCCTTCAGGCGAGCCACCAGCCGCTCCCGCAGCTCCTGACTCAGCTCCTCCCGCAGCTCCGCCTCCAGCGCCCGGCGGATCTCGCCTTCCAGTTCCCGCTTCAGCGACTCGCGGAGTCCGGCCTCGACCTCCGGCGCCACCGGTCTGTCGTGCCGCTGGGCGTCCATGGCTACCACACACGCATTCCCTGACGATCCATTCCTGTCCTACGCCTTCGCGCCCCTCTCCCCATCCCTCCCCACCAGTGGGGAGAGGGGAGGGTGAGGGGTCAATGCGCCGCGTCGCGTCGCCGAAAGCGACGGAAGAGATCCAGGCCGATGTGGCCGACTAGGCCCACCATCACCGAGATGGTCAGCCACTTGAAGAACAGGCTGACCCAGTAGACCGGCCCCGCCTCCCTCTTCGTGGGGTCCACGTGGATCTTCCCCTTGGCATAGTTCACGTTGGCGCCGGTGTGACACTTCCCGCATGTCCGGGGGATGTTGTCAATGTGCACGGCCGACTTCAGGTCGTCCGAGGGCCGGATGTCGTGCACCCCGTGACAACTGGCGCAGTTGGCCACGGTCTTGCCGCCGTACTTGATGGCGATGCCGTGGAAGCTCCGACCGTAGGTGGCTACCTGTTCCGTCTTGATCCCGTACTTGCCGACCACGGCGACGGAGGCGTGGCACCGAGAGCAGGTTTCGGGCACATGGGTGATGTAGGTGGGGGACTCGGGGCTCTCGTGGGGACGGATGGTGTGCTCCCCGTGGCAGTCGGTGCAGACGGCCGAGTCCGTCTTCCCGCCGCTGAACTCCTTCCAGTGGACGCTCTCGCGGTAATCACTGAAGACCGCGAGGTGACAGCGGCCGCAGGTCTCGGGGATGTGACCCCATGGACACTCTTGGCATACTCCACGTAGATGTCCTTCTGGGGCGCGCCCACCGGGTTGCCCTTGAAGTGGCAGCGGATGCAGCTCACCCGCTTGATCTCGCCCTTGTGGGGGATGGCTGTGATGTCGCTGTGACAGTCGGTGCAGGTCCGCCCGGCGTGGACCGATTCCTTGAGCTGCCTCTCGTCCACAAAGAGAGAGATCACCCGCCCACTGGGGAGCGTCTTGCTGAGCGTCGGCTTCCCATGGCAGATCAGGCACTTGGGTAGGGCCTCGGCGCCGCCTGCCACCAGGAGCAGGAGCAAGGCCCCGCCCAGCGCCGAGAGCAGCCCCCTAGTTGCTTCCATCTCCATCAATCGCTCCTGCCGTTCGCAACCGTTCGTACTCCAGCGGATGCCGTTCCTTGAGGTCTGTTATACTGATCCGTCCCGTGATCCAGGACCAGTCCATGGGGAACACCTCGGGTCTGAGGTGCACGTCATACAGGTGCCAGACGAACAGCAGCAGGAAGATGACGATGCTCTCCCGGCCGTGCAGCACCGCCAGCAGATCGAAGAGCCACTTGGGCATGACGGCCATGGCCTCGGTGGCGAACCAGAGGGCCAGCCCGCTCAGAACCATGGTGACGCTGGCGACGAAGAAGGCGTAGTACTGGAACTTCTGACGGTAGTCGAAGCGGTCGAAGGCCGGACGCTCCGTCGGGCGGCCCAGATTCAGGCGGACCACCTGCCAGAAATCCCGGGCGTCCCGGCGGCGGGGCCGCATGTGCATGAACTGGCCATGGCCCCGCTCCGTGAACAGGATGTACAGGAGGTGATACCCGCAGACGCCCATCAGGACCGCCGCCGCCCACCGGTGAATCAGCCCGCGGCCCGGGACGCCCCCCTCCAGCCAGAGCAGCCACCGCCCGATCCACACGTCGTGGAAGAGCAGACTGAACCCGGTGACCAGCAGGACCAGGGTGCTGGCCATGAGGGCGGCGTGCTGCAGCCGCTCGTTCAGCGTGAAGCGCTCGACCTCTCCCCCCGCCATGACTTCCCTCTGCTTCACCGGATTCTCACTCTTCCCGCTCCACGCGACAATTCCCCGATAGGCCCGGGCCCCGCCCATCAGGTCTCCGGTCCCCCGGATTCCTCCGCAGAGCCTGGGTCCCGCAAAGACGCCCGCTTGATGAAAAGCAGGCCCATGATTCCCAGGGTCAGGGACAGGGCGACCGTCAGCGCCCTCCGCCGCCCTTCCAACTCCCGCCGGAGCGATCGGGCACGCTCATCCACCCGGGCCAGCAGCCGCAGGGCCCGGTTGGTCCGCACCTTGACCGCGGCCACCTGCAGGGCGTGGGCCACCGGCTTCGCCTCGATGACCGCTGCCTTCGCCTCCACGATGAGGCCTTCCAGTTCCCGGACGTCCGTGCCCTCCCGGTGGAGCCTGGCGATCTCCGCCTGGGTCCTGGTCAGCCCTTCCTGCGCGCCGGCGATAAGGCTTTGGATCGCCAGGCCGACCCGGAACGGCTCGCTCGCCTCGGGATGGCAGCTCCCGCAGCGTCCCGGCCCATTCCCCGCGTACAGGTCCAGGCCCGCAGGAACCACATCATGGGCCGCATGGCAGGAGATGCATTTGGGCACGCCGATGTCGTGGACCGCCTGGGCGTGGGCGCCCTCCCGGAAGTATCGCGCGATGACGAAGTGGCAGGTCCCACAGACGTTGGCCACCTCGCCGACGCCCGGCGGGACCGCTCCGTGGATCCCGTGGCAGTCGGCACAGGTTGGCACGCGTCGGTCCCCCGCCTCCAGCAAGAGCCGTCCGTGCACCCCCCTCTGATAGGCGGTCATCTGATCGGTGCGGATGCGGGAGGAGCGCATCCGCTGCGGGTCGGCATGGCAGCCGGCGCACATGGCGGGAACGTTTCCGCGATTGACTCGCGACCTGGGTGAGGCCGGGCTCAGGATCTCGTGGGCCCCGTGGCAGCTCAGGCAGGTGGCGACGCCCGAATCCTCGCGGGCCATCAGCCGGCGCCCGTGCGCGCTGGTCAGGTACTCGCTGTACTGGTCGGTCCGCAGGTTGTACTGTCGCATGGCCCGGGGGTCGGCGTGGCAGCGAGCACACAATTGCACGGCCTGGCGCGGGCCCGGCCTCCCCACGAAGCCGGCCCCCATGGCCTTGGCCCTCTCGAAGGACGCGGGGTTGCCGCCGTGACATCCTGAACATGTCACGCCTGCCTCCTGGTGAATGCTGCCTTGCCATCCGTGGACGGCCTCTCCCAGGCCCCGCCCCAGTTGTCGATGACAATCCACGCACGAATCCGCCAGGGCTCCAGGGGCGAGGAGCAATCCTGCCAGGATGGTGAGCCAGGCGGTCGCCCACAGGAGGAGGCAGCGCCACCTCGCCCGGCGTCCGGAGCCCCCACCCTCGCCGTCTACCACCGCCATCCCCACAGCGTCAACCCTATCAGGAGCATTACCCCCGCCACCTCGACCACGCGCAGCGCCACGCCCGTGGGGCCGCGGCGCACCCGGGCAATCCACGGCCAGGTCAGGATGATCAGGAACCCGGCTGCCACCCCATACACCCCCAGTATTCCGGGCGCCCATCCCAGGCGATCCGCCAGCCGCAACACCTGGAAGATGGGCAAAAAGTACCATGCCGGCCGGAGATCCTTCGGCACCAGGAACGGGTCCGCCTGTTCCTCCACGGCCGCCGGGTAGAACGTGGCCAGAGAGATCATGATCGCCACCACCATCAGGATGAGGATGATGCGATCCACGAAGTGGTGGGGGAAGAACGGCTTCCCCTTGGCGCTTGACGCCGGCATCTCATCTCCTTGCGTCCGGGGCATGTCGCCTGCCCTCACAGCGCCTCGGCCACACCCAGTCGCCGCACCATGGCGAAGTGGGCAAAGAGGAAGAAGGTGATCGTGAAGGGCAGGATCACCACGTGGAGAACAAAGAATCGGGTCAGGGTAGCCCCGGACACTGTTGGGCCACCTCGCAGGAAGCCCTGCAGCAATGGACCCACTAGCGGCGTCCGGCCCAGGATCTCCAGGCCGGTGCTGGTCGTCCAGTACGACGCCTGGTCCCAGGGTAGAAGTTGCCCGGTGAACCCAAAGGCCGGGGTGATCACGAGCAGGATCACGCCCACAACCCAGTTGAGCTCCCGCGGCGGGCGGTAGGCGCCATTGAGAACCACCCGGATGATATGGAGGAGCATGGTCACCATCATGAGGGATGAAGCCCAGCGGTGGATGCTGCGGATCAACCAGCCGAAGGCCACGTGGTTCGACAGGAACTGGACGCTGGCGAAGGCCTCGGCTACCGTAGGCCGGTAGTGGAACAGGAGCAGGGTACCCGAGATCACCTGGACACCGAAGAGAAAGAACGTGAGGCCGCCGAAACAGAACGACCAGTTGGCATGAGGCGGAAGCCGGCGGCGCAGGGCAGCCGCCATGGCGTCCCGCACCCGGAGGTTCGGGTCCAGCGGGCCGTAGACGAAGCCCAGGAGCAGCACCAGCCAGCTCAGCACCTCTCGCAAGCCGGTCCGGTCCGGCGCGCCAGCATCGCCTGCCTTCTGGAGATTCGGCGCCGGAGACATAATTTACGCTCCACCCACCACGATCTGGTCCTGAATGATGCGGCCCTTCAGCGACGGCAGGGGCCGCGGGGCGGGTCCCTGCTTGACGTTGCCATTCACGTCGAAGGCGGACCCGTGGCAAGGGCACACCAGCTCACCTCGGCGCCTGTCCCACGCCACCAGGCAGCCCTTGTGGGTGCAGATGGCGGACACCGCATAAATCGCGCCCCTGTCGTGGATGACCTGGTAGGGGAGGCCAGCGTACTGGAAGGCGCGCGCCTCCCCGGCGGGCAGCCCCTTGAGCGAGGAGACAACCACCCGTTCGAACCCCGCCTCCAGCTCCGGCTTGGGGGGCGAGGTCAGATACCGCCAAACGGGAGAGATCACCCCCCAGGCGGCAACGGCCGAGGTGCCGACCAGCGAGACGTTGAGCAGTCGCTGCACGAAGGTCCGGCGTGACACCCGCGGCATGGCGTTCACCTCGTCTCCCATCTCGGCCCGGCCTCGTCCTCCTCCGGGCTATGGCCCGGGAGGCCTCGCCTGTCGCCTCCGCCGACGATAGCCGTAGACCTCGATGGCCATATACCCGAGGAAGCAGACCATCAGGATGCCGATAAACCAGGTGTAGAACGTCCGGACGTAGAACACGCCGGGCGCGCTCTCCCGGGTCTTCTCGATGTGCACCCGCCCCTCGGCGAACCTGGCCCCCGCCCCCGGATGGCACTGGCCGCAGGTCGCGGGGAGGTTCGTCTTGGCGACGCGGGAGCGGGGGTCGTTGGACGGCCGGATGTCATGAAAGCCGTGGCAACTGGCGCAGTTGGCCGCCTCCAAGTTCCCGAACGTTGCCGCGATCCCGTGGAAGCTCTCGGCGTAGGTCTCCTCCCGCTTGGTC
>JACQXP010000471.1 GCA_016208645.1 Candidatus Methylomirabilota bacterium
GAAGGCCGAGAGCAGGAAGGCGTACAGCCTGTAGCGCACGGTGTTGATCCCCATGGCCTCGGCGGCGATCTCGTCCTCCCGGATCGTCATGAACCTGAGGCCAACGCGCGACGTGATGAGGAGGTGCGCCGCCCCGGTGACAGCCAGGGCCGCGACCCCCATGGCGTAGTAGATCTGGCCGCTGGCGTGGAGCGTGGGGAGGGAGAGCCCCGAGCCTCCGCCCGTGAGCCCCTCGAAGTAAGAGACCAGGACCCGCATCACCTCGTTGAGCCCGAGCATGGCGATGGCGAAATAGGGGCCCTTCAGCCGGAGGCAGGGGTAGCCGATGATCAACGCCAGGATCACCGCCGCGACCCCGCCGACCAGGGAGGCCGTTCCCCAGTGCCAGCCGTGCTGCGTGACCAGGATCCCTGTGGCATAGGCGCCGGTCCAGAAGAAGGCCACGTGGCCGAAGGAGACATAGCCCGTGAGCCCGGAGATCAGGTTCCAGCTCTGGGCCAGGGCCACCCACATGAAGAGCTGGAGCATGAACCGGATCCCGTAGCCGGTGGCCACCAGGGGGTAGAGCCCGAGAAGGAGCAGCCCGATAACGAGCGCCGCCAGTGCCGCCCACTTCACGTCGCGCGCCCTCCCAGGAGCCCCGTGGGACGCAGGAGCAGAACGAGCACCAGGAGCACGTACGCCACGGCCTCGGAAAGCTGGGTGGTCAGGAAGAGGGAGGCGAGCTGCTCCACGAGCCCTAAGAGCATCCCCCCCAGGAGCGCGCCGGGGTAGTTCCCCGCCCCCCCCAACACGATCACCAGGAACGACTTGAACACGTAGCCCTGGCCCATCTCGGGGTAGACGGCGAACATGACGGACACCAGGCTCCCGCCGGCACCGGCCAGCCCCGCGCCGAGGCCGAACGTGATCACGTCGATCCGGCGCACGTTGATCCCGCAGACCTGGGCGACGTCCCGGTGCTGGGAGGTGGCCCGGATCGCCTTGCCGGTCTTGGTCTTGGTAAGAAAAAGAAATGCCAGCCCGGTAATCGTCAGGGCCGTACAGAAGGTGATGAGCCGCGGCTTGGACACCGCGATCGGCCCCAGGAGGAACGAGCCCGTCAGGAACTCCACGGAGCGGTAGTCGGCGGTCCAGGCCACCATGGCCATATTGGCGAGGAAGATCGAGATCCCGAAGGTGAGGAGCAGAGAGGAGAGCTCCGGAGCATCCACCACCCGATGGACGAAGAGCTTCTGGAGGACCCCCCCGATCACGAAGAGGATCGGCACGGAGACGAGAAGGGAGAGAAACGGATTCATCCCGAACCAGGCAAAGAGCCAATACGTCGTGTAGGCCCCGAGCATGAGGAGGGCCCCGTGGGCGATGTTGATGACCCGCATGACGCCGAAGATGAGGGAGAGGCCCAGCGCCACCAGGGCGTAGAGGCCCCCGGCC
>JACQXP010000472.1 GCA_016208645.1 Candidatus Methylomirabilota bacterium
ATACGGTCTTCGACGAGGGAGAGTTTCAGCGGCGACGGGCAGAGGCGGATCCCTTCCTAACCGAGGTCCTCGGCGGCAGGAACGTCCTGCTCATCGGGCGCGACGATGGCGTATGAGGACCTCCGGGAGAAAGGCCTCGTCGAGGACATCAAGCCGAACTTCCCGGTGGTCAGTACGCTCATCGCCCGAGCCATGAAGGATCTGGTGACGGCCCGGGCCAACGCCAGCATCGACCGGGAGTGGGCGTATGCGATCGCGTACCAGGGGATGCTGCGGGCGGCTCGGGCGATGATCACTGCGGAGGGGTTGCGTCCGCGCGGTCGGGATCAGTCGCGCACGGTCGTGCTGCTGGCGGGAGCCATCCTGGGCGGCGACATGCGATCCCTGGTAAACGCATTCGACCGGATGCGGCGCCGCTCGCAGGCGATTCTGGAGGAACCCGGGCAACCGATCTCCCGGTACGAGGTGGAAGGCTCCATCAAGGACGCGCAGAAGTTCATCGAGCGGACCGTGGAGTTCACGCGGACGAAGAACCCCCAGTTGACACTTCTCTAGCAGTCTCTCGGGGTAGTGCGCAGGGTGGGGTGAGCGAAGGCAGAGGAGCAGGCACCCACAGGGGCTGCCGAGGACAGATCGGACGCGTCCCCACCTCGGTGAGAAGGCTCGGAACGTGACCGCGAAAGGAGGTGATGCAAGTGGCGGCCAAGAAGAAGGCGAAGAAGGCCAAGAAGAAGAAGTAGTACCGACCCTGTCTGAGTTGGCAGACTCAGGCCGTTCCCGAACGTGGAATCGCAAAAGGAGGTGATGTGCGTGGCGACCAAGAAGAAGGCGACGAAGAAGGCTGCCAAGAAGAAGAAGTAGTCTCGGCAACCTCACGCTGGGGGCGGCACCCCCCAGCGGCACTCATAGTGTATTCATATCGCCTTGGATTCGTCAAGACATTAATCGAATAATTTTGCTATATAGTTTTTCAGGGGGTTGCAACGGGAATATAAAGTCATACATGAGATAGCTTGAGGCACCTTTTGGCGGGCTCTCCAGCGAGTTTCGCACTTGCTCCTGGCTCCTCAGGTGTGTTAGTGTCCTCGTAGTAACACCTTCGGTTTCGAACCCACTTCACAATCGCCCATGGGACCTCCCGTGGGCTTTTCCTTCTTCCCCCCGGAGGGTGAGCGGTTCCAGAGAGTAATCAGGATACGTCGGGCGGGAGCCCCGTGCTGCTCTCGCGGACGAAATACCGGTCGCGACCGCGCTGGCCGGGTTGTGACGCGCGGGTGTCTTCCGCGGAGGATTTGGATCATGGCAGATCGATTTCAGAACTTCACTGACGGCAAATGGGTGGATGCCGCCAACGGGACGACCTTCGACGACATCAATCCAGCGAATAAGACGGAAGTCCTGGGTGCCTTCCCGCGCTCGGACCACCGGGACGTGGATCGGGCGGTGGAGGCGGCCAAGGCGCACTTTCCCAAGTGGCGCCGCGTCCCGGCCCCGCGACGGGCGGAGATCCTCTTCCGGGCCGGCGAGATCCTGGTGCGCCGGAAGGAGGAACTGGCCCACCTCATGACCCGGGAGATGGGGAAGGTGCTGAAGGAGTCCCGGGGCGACGTGCAGGAAGCCATCGACATGATGTATTACATCGCCGGCGAGGGCCGGCGCCTGTGGGGGGAGACCACCCCCTCGGAGCTCCCCGACAAGTTCGCCATGACGGTCCGGGTTCCGCTGGGGGTCGTCGGCCTCATCACTCCCTGGAACTTCCCGCTGGCGATCCCCACCTGGAAGCTGGCCCCGGCGCTGGTGGCGGGCAACACCGTGGTCTTCAAGCCGGCCGAGGATACCCCGCTGATGGCCGTCCGCCTGGTGGAGATCTTGCTCGAGGCGGGCCTGCCGCCCGGGGTGGTCAACCTCGTTCACGGCTTCGGCGAGGAAGCCGGAGCGCCCCTGGTCCGGCACCCGGACGTGGCACTGGTCTCCTTCACGGGATCCTCCGAGGTCGGACGCGAGGTGGCCATCGCCTGCGCCGCCGAGCACAAGCGCGTCTCGCTGGAGATGGGAGGGAAGAACCCGATCCTGGTGATGGAGGATGCCGACCTGGACCTGGCGGTGGACGGAACGATCTGGGGAGGATTCGGGACGTCGGGCCAGCGCTGCACCGCCTCCTCGCGTATCCTCGTGCACAGGAAGGTGGTGAAGGAATTCGCCGACCGCCTGGTGACGAAGGCCCAGGCCCTCCGGCTGGGGGATGGGCTGTCGCCAGCCACGGACATGGGACCGGTCGTGAATGAAACCCAGCTCAAACGGATCCACGCCTACACCAAGCACGGCCTCAAGGAAGGGGCCAAGCTTCTGTGCGGAGGCGAGATCTCCCGGGAGGGCGAATGCAAGAAGGGATTCTTCTACACCCCCACGGTGTTCGCGGATGTGACCCCCAAGATGCGGATCGCGCAGGAGGAGATTTTCGGTCCCACCGTGTCCATCCTGCCCGTAGCCGGCCTGGAGGAGGCCATTGAGGTGGCCAACGCGAGCCGCTACGGGCTCTCGTCGGCGATCTACACCCGGGACATCCACAAGGCCTTCCGCGCCATCGAGATGCTGGGCGCCGGGATCACCTACGTGAACGCCTCGACCATCGGGGCAGAGGTGCACCTGCCCTTCGGGGGAATCCGCCAGACGGGCAACGGGCATCGCGAGGGCGGCCGGCAGGTGATGGACGTCTTCACCGAATGGAAGGCGGTGTACATTGATTACAGTGGGAAGCTCCAGCGGGCGCAGATCGACGTGAGCTGAGCAGGGGGGCAGGGGCAGGAGGCAGGAGGCAGAAGGCAGGAGCGAACCGGGGAAACGGCGACGCGGAGACGCGGGGAAACCATGGGCAGTGAGGTGCTGTACCTCTCGCGCGCGGACGTTGAAAAGGTCGGTCTTCCCATGGCGGAGGTCATTACTGCCGTGGAGGCGGTCTTCCGGGAAAAGGGCGAAGGTCGGGTGGAGATGCCGTCCAAGATCGGAATCCATCCTGCCCCCGATGACTTTCTTCATGCCATGCCGGCGTATGTTGCGTCGCCGCGCGCGGCCGGAATCAAGTGGGTCGGAAACTTCTTACAGAACCGGGCCCGGGGTCTGCCGACTATCAGTGGTCTCGTGCTGTTGAACGATCCCGACACGGGCCTTCCCATGGCTATCATGGACTGCACCTGGATCACGGCGAAGCGGACGGGGGCGGCCAGCGCAGTTGCGGGCAAGTACCTTGCCAACAGAGATGCCGCGTCGCTCACCATCATCGGCTGCGGGGTGCAGGGACGCAGCCACCTGGAGGCCATGCTGGTCCAGTTCCCGAACGTTCGGCTCGTCAACGCCTACGACCGGGTCCGAGCGAACTCGGAGCGATTCGTCCGGGAGATGCAGGCGATTCATCGGGTGCACCTGGTCGCCGCGGCCGGGTACGAAGCGGCGGTGCGGGACGCGGACATCCTCGTGACCGCAGCCGAGATCCTGAAGCACCCGACCCCGGTCATCCGCCCCGAATGGATCAAGCCGGGCGCCTTCTGTATGGCGGTGGATTTCGACTCCCAGTTCACCCCGGAGGCCACGGGGGCCATGGACCTTGTCTATACCGATGACGTGGCCCAGATGGAGTACTATCGGACGCAGGGCTACTTCCGGGCCACCCCCGCCGTGCAGGGCGATCTGGGCGAGGTGGTGGCGGGCAGGAAACCGGGCCGGACCAAACCAGAGCAGCGAACGATGGCCATGCACCTGGGGCTGGCGATCGAGGACGTGGTGACGGCGGTCCGGATCTACGAGCGAGCGGTGGGCCAGGGGAACGGCACCCGGTTGCTGCTTTGAATGTCGATATTGCTTGAATATGCCTCCCGTTTGATTCCGACTGGACCGGGTTAGGCGGTGAGGTAAGGGGGAGCGTCATGAGCGGGTTCACGGGCGTGGATTACTACGAGGTGGAGGGACTCCTCTCGGAAGAGGAACGGATGATGCGGGACCTGGCCCGGGCCTTCACGGACGAGCAGATCCTCCCCGGCATCGCCCGGCACTTTCGCGAGGGGACGTTCCCGACGGGCCTCGTCCGGAAGCTGGGTGAGCTGGGGTTTCTCGGGGCCAATCTCCAGGGCTACGGGTGCGCGGGCATCAACAATGTGGCCTACGGGCTGATCCTGCAAGAGCTGGAGCGGGGCGATTCGGGCGTGCGGAGTTTCGCCTCGGTCCAGGGGTCCCTGGTCATGTACCCGATTTACACCTTCGGCTCCGAGGCGCAGAAGCAGCGCTGGCTGCCGCGGCTGGCGACGGGCGAGGCCGTGGGCTGCTTCGGCCTGACCGAGCCCGACTTCGGCTCGGACCCCGGGAACATGGCCGCCAAGGCCGTGCGGGTGGGGAGCGAATACGTCCTGAACGGCACCAAGCTCTGGATCACCAACGGCAGCATCGCCGACGTGGCCGTGGTCTGGGCCAAACTGGACGGCGTGATCCGCGGCTTCCTGGTGGAGAAGGGGATGCCCGGCTTCACCGCCCGGGACATCCACGGGAAGCACTCCATGCGCGCCTCGGTGACCTCGGAACTCTCCTTCCAGGATTGCCGCATCCCGGCCGACAACCTCCTGCCAAAGAGCGAGGGACTGCGCTCGCCCCTGTCCTGCCTGAACCAGGCACGCTACGGCATCGCGTGGGGGGCCGTGGGAGCCGCCGTGGCGTGTTACCAGGCGGCCCTGACGTACAGCCGCCAGCGCATCCAGTTCGGGAAGCCCATCGCCTCGTTCCAGCTCGTTCAGCAGAAGCTCGTCCACATGCTGACCGAGATCACGAAGGCGCAGCTTCTGTGCCTGCAGCTCGGGCGCCTCAAGGATGCCGGCCGCCTCCGGCACACGCAGGTGTCGCTGGCCAAGCGGAACAACGTGGCCGCGGCCCTGGAGATCGCCCGCCTGGCCCGGGATATCCACGGGGCCAGCGGCATCGTGGACGAATATCCCGTGATCCGGCACCTGCTGAACCTGGAGTCGGTCTTCACCTACGAGGGGACCCACGATATTCACACCCTGATCCTGGGGCGGGACATCACCGGCATCTCGGCCCTGGAGTGACCTGATTGAGCGCACGGTTGCCCCTCCCGGCACGATATTTGCTTTACATTGCTCGCGCCCCTATGTTATAGGAGTGCCGTCATGTGGCGGCTGATGCGCTGGGTTCCCCTGATTGCCGGCCCACTGGTCCTGGCGGCCGTGGTCCCCACGGATATGTCCGGGGCCTCCGGGCCCGCCCCGTCCCCGCCTGTCTCCACCCCGCCCGATATCACTCTCAGGCAAATTCACATGATCGAGACCCGTGGCGGGTCCAAGTTATGGGAGTTGCGGGCGGACCGTGCGGAGGTACACGAGCGGGAGGGCTACACGGTCCTCTCCCGGGTCACCCGCCCCGTCGAGGTCACGCTCTACGCGACCCAGGGGCAGCTGACGTGCACGGCCAATCGGGCGACGGTGGACCTGACGACCAAGGACGTCCGGCTGGAGGGCGGGGTCGTCGCGCGCTCGGACCAGGGGACAGAGCTCCGGACGGAGGCCCTCCGCTGGCTGGCCGCGTCCCGGCGCCTCCAGACCGATCAACCGGTCACGGTGAGCCGCGGCGGCTGGCTGAGCCGCGGCCGCGGCCTGGAGGCGGAAACCGATCTGGAGCAGGTTCGGATCTTCCAGAACATCACCTCACAAATGCGGTCGCCAGCGACCGCCCCGGCGCCGGCCGGGGCACCGGCCCCCAGGCCGGCGGGGAGGAGTCCCGCTCCATGAGGCGTTCGGCATGGCTGCTCTTGGTCCTGCTCCTGAGTGCGGCCGCCCCGGGGGTGCCCCGGGCTGCGGAGGAGGGCGCGCCCATCACCATCTCGGCCGATTCGCTGGAGGTCAATCGCAAGGCCCGGGTGGCGATCTACCAGGGCAACGTGGCGGCCAACGACCGGGGACGGGGCCTCAGTATCCTGGCGGACCGGATCGAGTTCTTCTTCGATGACCGCATGGAGCAGGTTGAGCGGGCGATGGCGGCGGGCAACGTCCGCCTCTCCTACGGCGAGCGGCGGGGCCTCGCGGAGCGGGCGGAGTACTTCCCGCGGGAGGAGCGCGCCGTGCTCCTCGGCCACCCCAAGGTGTGGCAGGACAGCGATGTGGTGACCGGCTGCCGGATCACCCTGCTGCTGCGGGAGGATCGGAGCCGGGTGGACGGCTGCGACGGGGAGCGGGTCAACGCCGTGCTCTACCCGAAACGGGGCGAGACGCGAGAGCGGGGCGGCGCCCGCCGGTGAGGCCCCCTCCGACGCCAGCGACGGACCGAGGACGATCGACGCAATGGAGCACTCCCTGCGGACAGAGAAACTGGTGAAGGCCTTCAAGCAGCGCGTGGTGGTGTCGGATCTGAGCCTCTCGCTGGACGCGGGCGAGGTGGTCGGACTCCTGGGGCCCAACGGCGCCGGCAAGACCACGGCCTTCTACATGATCCTGGGGCTCACGCGTCCCGACTCGGGCCGGGTCCTCCTGAACGGGGAGGACATCACCGTTCTGCCCGTGCACCAGCGGGCGCGTCGGGGGATGGGGTTCCTGCCCCAGGAGCCCTCCATCTTCCGGAAGCTGACGGTGGAGGAGAATATCCTCGCGATCCTCGAGGCGCTGGACGTGCCGTCGCGGGAACGGGCGGGTCGGGCCCGGGCCCTGCTGCAGGAGCTGAACATCGCCCACCTGGCCAAGAGCCCGGCCTACACCCTCTCGGGGGGCGAGCGGCGGCGGGCCGAGATCACCCGGGCGTTAGCCACCGAGCCCCGCTTCATGCTCCTGGACGAGCCCTTCGCCGGGATCGATCCCATCGCGGTCTACGACATCCAGGGCATCATCGGGCAGCTAAAAGATCTCGGGATCGGGGTACTCATCACGGACCACAATGTGCGCGAGACCTTGCAGATCGTGGACCGGGCCTATATTATCCATGAGGGACAGATCCTGCTGTCCGGCACGGCCACCGAGCTGGCGGCGGACGAGGTCGCCCGCGAGATCTACCTCGGGGAACGCTTTTCCCTCTGACGGGGGCGAGACAGGCACCCATGGCGTTCGACACCAAGCTCCGCATGCTGCAGACGCAGCGGATGATCATGACGCCGATGCTGCAGCAGGCCATCAGCCTGCTGCAGCTCTCGCGGTTGGAGCTCGTCCAGGAGTTGGTGCAGCACCTCGAGCAGAACCCGGTCCTGGAGGAGGCGCTGGAGGAGACGGCCGACCCCCAGCTTTCGCAGGAGCAGGAGGCGCCGGAGGCTGAGCGCACGGAGGCGGAGAAGGCCGAGGAGGAACGGGCGGACCGGATCGACGACTTCGACTGGGAGAGTTACCTGCAGGACGCCTCGGACTATCGGCCGCAGATCCCGCGCGAGGAACTGGAGCGGTTCGATGCGGAGATCCACCTCACCAAGCCCCATTCCCTCATGGATCATCTGCTGTTCCAACTCCACCTCAGCACCTCGGATCCCGAGCTGTTGCGGCTGGGGACCCTGGTGATCGGCAACCTGGACGAGTCCGGATACCTGAAGGAGCCGCACGAGGCCCTGGCGGCCTCGGCCGGGGTCGAATTCCCGCGGCTGGAGGAGGCGCTGCGCCTCGTGCAGAGCTTCGAGCCCACCGGCGTGGGGGCGCGGGACCTGCGGGAGTGCCTGCTGTTGCAGTTGGAAACGCGTCCGGACCAGCACCCCCTGGCGAAGGAGCTGATCTCGGCCCACCTGGGGGAACTGGAAGGGCGGCAGTGGGAGAAGCTGGCGGGAACGCTGGGGGTGCCGGTCAAGGAGATCCAGGCGGCGGTGGAATACATCACCAGCCTGGAACCGAAGCCGGGTCGCACGTTCGGCACCGAGGAGCCGCGATACATCACGCCGGACGTCTACATCGTCAAGGTGGATGACCGGTTCGTGGTGGTGCTGAACGACGACGGGCTGCCGCGCCTCCGGGTCAGCCCCTACTATCGGGCCATCCTGGCGAACAAGGCAGGGAACGGCCGGGAGGTCCGGGAGTATCTCGAGGGCCGGATGCGCTCGGCCCTCTGGCTGATCCGCAGCATCGAGCAGCGGCAGCGGACGCTGTTCAAGGTGGCGGACAGCCTGGTGAAGTTCCAGCGCAAGTTCCTGGAGGAGGGGATCACGGCCCTGCGTCCCCTCACCCTGAAGGAAGTCGCCGAGGACATCGGCATGCACGAGTCCACGGTCAGCCGGGTCACCACCAACAAGTACATCCACACCCCGCAGGGACTGTTCGAGCTGAAGTACTTCTTCCACCGGGGGGTCCCCGCCACCAGCGGCGATACCGTCTCTTCCCTCAAGGTCAAGGACCTCATCCACAAGCTGCTGACCGTCGAAGACAGCGGCCGGCCCCTCTCCGATCAGAAGATCGTGGAGATCCTCCGACGAGAGCACGGGGTCGAGATCGCCCGCCGGACCGTGGCCAAGTACCGGGGCCAGCTCAGGATCCCCGCCTCCAGCCGGCGCAAACGCTACTGAGCTCCGCCCCCCGCTTGCACCGCAGCAGAGGATGCACCGCCGACGCATGCACACGCCCAGCAGTCCGGATGGTCCGCCCCCCGCGGGAGCCCGGCCGGCCGGCCCCCTCCTGGGGCGGTCTACTCCGCACGACCCGCAGTCTCCGGAAGGAGCCCGACCATGCAATTCTCCGTCACGGGGAGAAATCTGGACGTCACGCTCGCCCTCCGGGGGTACGCCGAGGAGAAACTCAGCCGGCTCACCCGGTACCTGGAGCCTATCGTGGCCATGCACGTCGTCTTGTCGGTGGCGAAGCACCGCCAGATCGCGGAGGTCACCCTGCGGGTGCGGGATCTGACCATCCGGGCAGAGGAGGAGAGCGACGACATGTACTCCTCCCTGGACCTGGTGGCGGAGAAACTGGAACGGCAGATCCTGCGCTACAAGGAGCGGATCGCGGCCCATGCGACCCGGGGAAGCAACCGTGGAGGTCGCGCCGGCCTGGCAGCTTCGGTGGCCGAGGAGGAGCCGCGCGTGGTCAAGACCAAGCGCTTCGCGGTCAAACCCGCCGGGGTGGACGAGGCCATCCTGCAGATGAATCTCCTGGGGCACAGCTTCTACGTGTTCCGCAACGCCCTGACGGAAGAGGTGAACGTTGTCTATCGCCGACGGGATGGCCACTACGGGCTGATCGAGCCCGAGGTCTGAGCCGAGGCGACAGTCACAGACGAGGAGGACCGTGGAGGGGGCCGCGCCGGAGACCACGCTGCACGGGGTCCTGGTGGACGTCTACGGGATCGGGGTGCTGCTCTTGGGCGAGAGCGGGACCGGCAAGAGCGAGTGCGCCCTGGACCTGGTCACCCGGGGCCACCGGTTGGTGGCCGATGACGTGGTGGAGGTGGCGCGGGAGAGCGACCGCATCGTCATCGGTCGGGGGCCCAGCCGGATTGGCCACCACATGGAGATCCGGGGCCTGGGCATCATCAACATCCGGGACCTGTTCGGGGTGGCGGCCATCCGCCACCGCAAGCGGATCGAGCTGGTGGTCCTGCTGGAGGCCTGGCGCCCCGAGGACGAGTACGATCGGCTCGGTGTCGAGGAGCAGACCTACCCCATTCTGGGGGTCGCGATCCCGATGCTGCGGATCCCGGTGTCGGCGGGGCGGAACGTCGCCATCCTGGTGGAGGTGGCGGCGCGCAACCACCTTCTCAAGCTGATGGGGGTGCACGCCGCACGCAACTTCGCCGCGCAACTCTCGAAGCGCCAGGCGGGGGAGCCCCAGGACGCCGATCTGCCCCGATTCAGCCAGGATGACACGGAGTAGGCGCGCCCGCCGGGTGGAGAGATGGCCGGGATCGATTTCATCGTGGTGACCGGGATGTCGGGGGCCGGGAAGAGCGCGGCCAGCCGCTGCCTGGAGGACCTGGGATTCTTCTGCATTGACAATCTTCCGGCCACCCTCATCCCCAAGGTGGCGGAGCTCTGTGCCCAGTCCGAGAAGCGGATCGAGCGGGTCGCGCTGGTCGTGGACGCCCGGGAGGGACGCTTCCTGGACGCCCTCTTCGACATCCTGGCGGAGCTGCGGCGGGACGGCCACCTGGTGCGCGTGGTGTTCCTGGAGGCGAGCGACGAAGTGCTGGTGCGCCGCTTCAGCGAGAGCCGGCGCCCCCACCCACTGGCCCCCGGCGGATCCGCCCTGGAGGGCATCCGGGCGGAGCGGGCGCTGCTGGCCCACCTGAAGGCCAAGGCGGACCTGGTCATTGACACCTCCAGCTTCACGGTGCACGAGTTCCGGAAACTGCTGGCCGGCTCGTTCCTGGATCTGCCGGCGCCGTCCCGGACGGCCCTGTCCCTGCTCTCCTTCGGCTACAAGCACGGGCTGCCGGTGGACGCGGACCTGGTATTCGACGCCCGCTGCCTGCCCAACCCGCACTTCGTGGAGGCCCTGCAGCCCCTCACCGGCCGGGCGCCGCAGGTGGTCGAGTACGTCCTGGGTTTCGCCCAGGCCCGGGGCTTCGTGGAGCGTATCCAGGAATTCCTGAAGTTCACGCTGCCGCTGTACGTCCAGGAAAGCAAGGCGTATCTGACCATCGCGGTCGGCTGCACCGGGGGGCGCCACCGATCGGTGGTGCTGGCGGAGGAGCTGGCCCGGCTTCTCCGCGAGGCGGGCTACGAAGTCTCCGTGCGCCACCGCGACGTGGAGCGGGCGGGCGCCTAGCGGGCCCGCCGGAATTTCAAACGGAAAACTGACAACCGACAACCGGCCATCTTCGGTCGGGAAACGGATGACCGGTTGTCCGTTGTCGGTTTTGCATTGCGCCCATTCACCGGGACGAGGTGGAGGGGTGCTCGGCGGCGAGGCGGATCATGGTCGGCATCGTCATCGTGACCCACGGCGACCTGGGGGCGGAACTCCTGCGAACCGCGCAGGAGATCGTCGGGAAACTCCCTCGGGTGGAGGCGGTCTCGATTCACGCCGCGGAACAGATCGAGAAGGCCCGGAAAAAGATCGAGACGGTCCTCCAGCGGGTCAACGACGGGAGCGGCGTGCTGATCCTCACCGACCTGTTCGGAGGGACACCCTCCAACCTGGTCCTGTCGTACCTGGAGGCGGGCCGCCTCGAGGTCGTGACCGGGGTCAATCTGCCGATGCTGATGAAGCTTCCCTCGCTCCGCGAGGAGCGGGATCTCCGTGGCCTGGCGGACAAGCTGGCCACGTACGGCCAGCGCAACATCCTGGTGGCCAGCGAGTTCCTCGCCAAGCAAGGGAAGCCGGCCGCCCCTGAGGGGTAAGCCCCGATCCGGGAACAGGGCCATGCACCACCACTGCCGGAGCCGACGCATATGGACGGCGTTCGATTCATCCTGGGCATCCACGCACACCAGCCCGTGGGGAACCTTCCGGAGGTGTTCGCCGGGGTGTACCGGCGGGCCTATGTCCCCTTCCTCGACGTTCTGAGCGAGTTCCCGCAGATTCCCTTCGCCCTCCACTATTCCGGCGTCCTCTTCGACTGGCTCGAGGCCGCGCATCCCGAGTTCCTGGATCGGCTGGCCGGATTCGTCGCCCGGGGGCAGGTGGAACTGCTTACCGGCGGCTACTACGAACCGATCCTGGCGGCCATTCCGGACGCGGACAAGGTCGGGCAGATCCAGCGGATGACCGCCTACCTCTCCCGTCGCTTTGGGGTGCGGCCCCGGGGGATGTGGCTGGCGGAGCGGGTGTGGGAGCCGCACCTGGCCAAACCCATCGCCGAGGCCGGGGTGGAGTACGTGATCCTCGACGATAACCACTTCAAGGCGGCGGGGCAGCCGGATGCGGCCCTGACCGGCCACTTCATCACCGAGGAGCAGGGTACGAGCCTGGCCCTGTTTCCCATCAGCCAGCGGTTGCGCTACCTGATTCCCTTCCGGGAGCCCGTCGAGACGGTCGCCTACCTCCGCCAGCGAGCGGCGCTCGCTCCTGGCGGCGTGGCCGTGATGGCGGATGACGCCGAGAAGTTCGGCGGCTGGCCCGGCACCCACGACTGGGTGTACGTGCGGGGCTGGCTGAAGCGCGTCCTCCAGGCGCTCCAAGAGAACGCGGACTGGCTGCGCTGCACGACCTTCAGCCAGGCCCTGGCAGATCCGCCCCGCGGCCGGATCTACCTCCCCACGACGTCCTATACCGAGATGACGGAGTGGGCCCTCCCCGCCGAGGCCGCCGTCGCCTTCGAGGAGGCCCGGGCCAGCGTGGATGCGCTGCCCGGCGCCGCAGGCCTCCGCCCGTTCGTCCGCGGGGGATTCTGGCGCAACTTCCTGACGAAATACCCGGAAGCCAACACCCTGCACAAGAAGATGCTGCGGGTGAGCCGGCGGGTGCACGCGCTTCCGCGACGGAGCCGCCGCCGGGCCGCGGCACTCCCGGCGCTGTGGCGCGGCCAGTGCAACGACGCGTACTGGCACGGGGTCTTCGGTGGGCTGTATCTCCCGCACCTCCGGCACGCCGCCTTCCACCACCTGATCCGGGCGGAGCAGGCGCTGGAATCCCCCCGGGGTGGGTCTGCGGCCGTCCGGATCGAGGCCCGGGACTGGGACAATGACGGGGCGGCGGAGGTCTTGCTGGAGAGCCCCCACCTGGCCCTGGTCGTGGAGCCGGCCCGCGGCGGGAGTGTGATCGAGCTGGACGCGCGCGCCAAGGCCTTCAACCTCGGCAATACGTTCTCGCGGCGGCCCGAGGCCTACCACCGGAAGGTGACGACGCCGCCCCGTCGCGAGGGCGAGGGAGCGGCCACGATCCACGAAGAGCGGGGTGCCAAGGAGGCGGGGCTGGCGGACCTCCTCCACTACGACGCCTACCGGCGTGGCAATTACGTGGATCACTGGTTGCCGGCCGACGCCACGCTCCCGGATCTGGCCAGGCGCGGCGGCCCCACGGGCCTGGCGCTGTCCGCCTACGAGGTCCAGGTCGGCCGCGCGCGGACAGTCCCCCTCCTGGACCTGGAAGGCAGGGAGCAACGGGGAGACGCCTCCCTGCGCGTCCGGAAGCGGTTTCGGCTCGCGCCGGACGCCCCCCGTCTCACGGTGGAGTACCGGCTGGAGTCCGAGGGGATCGTGGCTCCCTCGCGGTTCGGGGTGGAGCTGAACCTGGCCTTCTACATGGGACCGCCGCCGGACCGGTTCATCGAGATCAACGGGGAACGGCCGGCCGACCCCTCGTTCTTTGCCGCCGCCGAGGGGACGGGGGTGCGGGAAGTCCGGATCGTGGACGCCTGGCTGGGACTGGCGGCCCGCCTCGGGATCGAGCCGCCGGCGACGCTGTGGCGCTGCCCGGTCCAGACCATCTCGCAGTCGGAGTCGGGGTACGAACGGGTGGCGCAGCAGATCACCCTCCTGCCCCACTGGCCCCTGGGGGGGGCGGACGGGGCGGAGAGGCTGACCCTGCTGCTGACCATCGAAAGCTGGGAGGCGGCGGGAGGATGAAGGCCCCGGCGGCCACGCGGGAGATCGTCATCCAAAACCGGCTGGGGCTCCACGCCCGCGCGGCTGCGCAGTTCGTGAAGACGGCCGGGCGGTTCAAGGCCGAGATCACGGTGGAGGCCGGCCGGCAGAAGGTGAATGGCAAGAGCATCATGGGGCTGCTCATGCTCGCAGCGGCGCAGGGGACGACCCTCAGACTCTGCGCCTCGGGCGAGGACGATTCGGCCGCCCTCCAGGCACTGGCGGATCTGGTGGAAGGGCGGTTCGGGGAACGGGAATAACGCCCGGCCCCCGCGGGAAAGGGGTGGTTGGATCCAGTCGGGTTGGGAGCGTCACACACCATTCAATGAGGAGGGGCCATGCAGACGATTACGCGAAGGCAGGTCATCAAGCTGCTGGGAATCGGCGGCGCGGGATGGTTCGGGGGGAGGCTGGGGACTCGAGATGCCTGGGCCCAGACCCGCACCCGCCTCTCCATCGCCACGGGAGGCACCGGTGGGGTGTACTATCCCCTGGGAGGCGGAATGGCGGCACTCATCTCCAAGTTGCTCCCCGGCGTGGAGGCCACCGCCGAGGTGACCACCGCATCGGTGGACAACATGAAGCTGCTGCACGCGGGGAAGATCGCGCTGGCCCTGACGCTTCCCGACACGGCGTGGGACGCCCATGAGGGGAAGCTCAAAGGGCTGAGCGAAAAGGTGGCGGTCCGGTCCCTGATCGCCCTCTACTCCAACTACATGCACATCGTGGCCCTGGAGGGGAGCGGGATCCGGAGCGTGGCCGACCTCAAAGGCAAGCGTGTCTCCACCGGGGCGCCGGGGTCGGGGCCCGAGGTGAAGGGCCTCCGCGTGCTCGAGGCCTACGGCCTCACGCCGAAGGACTTCCGCAGCCAGGACCGCCTGGGCGTCGGCGAGTCGGCCGGTGCCCTCAAGGACCGGAAGCTTGATGCCTTCATCTGGGACGGCGGCCTCCCCACGGCCGCGGTGCTGGACGTGGCCGCTACACCCGGGATCAAGATCCACCTCGTCCCCCACGGCGACGCCGTCCCCAAGATGGTTGCGAAGTACGGTCCCCTTTATTTCGGGGGAGTCATTCCCAAGGGGACCTACGGGGGGGTGGAGGGGGACGTCTCCGTGGCGGCCGCGACGAACCTCCTCGTGGCGCACGAGCGGATGGAGGAGCCGCTGGCGTATCAGATCACCAAGGCGCTGCTGGAGCACACGCCGGATCTGGTGGCGGTCCACAAGGCCGCGCAGGAGATCACCCTGAAGAGCGCCGTGCTCGGCTCCCCCGTTCCCTTCCACCCCGGTGCGGCGCGCTACTACAAGGAAAAGGGGATCAGGATCCCGGCGGGATAACCCGGTCGAAACCGCAGCACCTCCCACAGGGCAAGGGAATCTCGGGGAGAGACGGCAGCCTTGCGCGTCCTGCTCCTGCTCCTGGCGATGGGCCTGCTCGCGCCGCCCCTGCCGGCCGGGGCGCGATGCCTCACCCTGGAGGCCGAGGGGGGGCCGGTGGCCTCGACGCGGGTCGAGGATGGAGACGAGGTGCGTCTCCGCTTCCTGCATTCCCTGTGGGGATCGCCGGTGGAGGAGGACTTCCGCATCACCGGGGAGGGCCTCGAGCTGGTGCGGCTCCGGTACGCTGAGCGCCGGCTGGTCGAGTTCTATGGCCACGAGGCAGCACGGCGCGACGGGGACTGGTGGGTGGTGGAAGGAGACCGGCGCCACTTCCGGGCCCTGACCCTGCGGGCGAATCGGGAGTCACGGATGCAGCTCTCCGTGGGGGCGGAAAAGATTCCACTCTGGACCCTGGCGGCGTCGGCCGGCCCGATCCGCCTGACCGTGATCGCCTGTGGGGATGGAACGTCCCCGGGGGAGGCGGATGGCCGTGCCGGACGAGATCCTTGACCCCTCGCGGCTGGCGGCCGCGAAGGAGCTGGTGGAGGCCGAGGAGGGACCCAGGCGCCGGTTGGCCGGGCCCCTGGGCTGGGGGGTCTCCGCGGCCGCCGTGGGCATGTCGCTGCTCTTCCTCTACTGGGCCTGGGGAACCGTCACCACCCAGATCCTCCGCCTGGCCTTTCTCGCCTTCACGCTGGTCCTCTCCTTCCTCCTCTACCCCGCCCGCTCGAAGCGGGACCTCACGCGGGTGGCCTGGTTCGACTGGCTCCTCGTCGCGGCGAGCCTCCTGGTCGTGGGCTACGCCCTCTGGGACTTTGAGGAGTTCATCTACCGGGCGGCCCTTCCCACCCGGTGGGACCAGCTCTTCGGGGCGCTGACGATCCTGCTCGTCCTGGAGGCGACCCGGCGGACCACCGGGTGGATCCTGCCCGCGGTGGCGCTGGGATTTCTCGGCTATGCCTGGCTGGGGGTATGGTTGCCGGCGCCCTGGACCCACCAGGGGTACGGCCTGGACCGACTGGTGGGTCACATGTACATGACGCTGGAGGGAATCTTCGGCGTCCCCCTGGACGTGGCCGCCACGTTCATCATCCTCTTCACGATCTATGGGGCCGTCCTCGAGCACTCCAAGGCGGGCGAGTTCTACGTCAACTTCTCCCTCGCCGCTTCGGGGGGGAAGCCGACGGCCGCCGGGCGGACCGTGACGCTGGCCTCCTTCCTCCTGGGCGGGCCCTCCGGCTCGGGCGTGGCGACGACCGTGACGCTGGGCTCGGTGGCCTGGCCGCTCCTGGCGCGGGCGGGATACGACAAGGCTTCGGCCGGCGGCCTCCTCTCGGCCGGCGGGATCGGGGCGATCATCTCGCCCCCGGTCCTGGGGGCGGCCGCCTTCATCATCGCCGAGTTCCTGAAGGTCTCCTACCTCGAGGTGATTGCCATGGCGGCGATTCCCACCCTCCTCTACTACTGGTCCATCTTCCTGATGGTCGAGTTTGACGCGAAGAAGTTCGGCGCCCAGCCGGTGCGGGTGGAGGGGGAGAACGTCTGGAGCCTCACACGGAAGTACGGCTATCACTTCGTCTCGCTGGTGGCCATCGTGGTCTTCATGCTCTGGGGATTCACGGCGATCCTGGCGGTTTTCTATGCGACCGTCCTGGCCGTGGCCCTGAGCTTTCTGCGGCGCGACACGGCGCTGATCCCCCGGCGCCTCGGGAAGGCCCTCGAGGGCGGGTCCACGGGGGTCCTCTCCGTCGCCGCCACCTGTGCCACGGCCGGCATCATCGTGGGCGTGGTGACCCTCACGGGCCTCGGCCTCAAGTTCTCCCTCATCATCCTCACCCTGGCGGGGGGGAGCCTCTTCCTGACCGTGGCCTTCACGGCCGTGGCACTCTGGATCCTCGGCCTGGCGGTGCCGGTCACGGCCTCCTACATCATCGCCGCCGTCATCACGGCGCCGGCCATGATCAAGCTGGGGGTCCCGGAGTACGCCGCGCACATGTTCATCTTCTACTATGCCGTGCTCTCCGAGGTCTCGCCGCCCACGGCCCTGTCCCCCTTCGCGGCCGCGGCCATCACCGGGGGCAACCCCTACATGACCACGATGATGGCATGGAAGTACACCCTCCCGACCTTTCTCGTTCCCTTCATGTTCACGCTCCACCCGGACGGGGTCGGGCTGCTCCTCAAAGGGTCCTGGACCAACATCGTGTGGACCACCGCCACTGCCATGGTCGGCCTGGCGGCCCTGGCGGCGGGCCTCACGGGATGGTTCCTGCGCAAGACCACCCACCTCGAGCGGGCGCTGCTCGTCGCCGCCGGGCTGGTGTTGGTCTATCCAGGATGGCTCCAGGATCTGATCGGCTTCGCGCTCTTCGGGCTGGCCGCGGCGCTGCAGGCCCGGGGGCGCCCTGCGCCCGCGGGCGATCTGACCCTGGCGGCCGAACGGCCTGTGAAGGAGAAGTGAGTCAACGGCCGGGGTCGGAGGCACGTATGGGATGGCTGCCCTCTGCCCGGCGGTCTTCGGGACGAACCTGCTGGGGGATGCGCTCCGCGACGTGCTGGACCCGCGCCTTCGGCAAGCGTGAGATGCCAACTGAAAACGGACAACCGACACTGCAAAACCGGGCAACCGGGATTCTCGGTTGTCAGTTGTCGGTTGTCAGTTGTTCATTGTGAATGGCGATGGAGTGGCGCGTGCTCCGCGATGACCCGGCCGGCGGGGCCTGGAACATGGCGGCGGACGAGGCCATGGCCCGGGCGGTCGGGGAGGGCCAGGCGCCTCCCACGCTCCGCCTCTACGCGTGGACCGTGCCCACCGTCTCCCTCGGCTATCTGCAGCGCACGCCCGGCGGCGTGGATCTGGCCGCCTGCCGCCAGCGGGGGATCCCGCTGGTGCGACGGGTGACGGGAGGCCGGGCCGTCCTCCACGCCGACGAGCTCACCTACAGCGTGGCCGTTCCGCTCCGCGGCCCCTGGCGTACTCTCTCGGTTCCCGAAGCGTTCGGTCTGATCGCCCGCGGCCTCATCGCCGGCCTACTGCGACTGGGGATCACGGCGGACGTGGGGGAGGGAGGGAACCCATCCGGTGACGGCCGGGAGGCAGGCGCCTGTTTTCTCCTGCGACGGATGCCGGCCATCCTGGTGGGCGGGCGGAAGCTCATCGGATCGGCCCAGCGCCGGTGGGATCGGTCCCTGCTCCAGCACGGGTCGCTCTTGCTCCACTTCGATCCGTCCCTGCACCAGGCCATTTTCCCCGCGTGGCCGCGCCAGGATCCGGCCGCGGGTGTGACCTGCCTGCAGGCCATTTTGGGACAGACGCCGCACCCCAGAGATCTCGCGTCCGTCCTGGCGGCCGGCTGGCGCGATGCCTTCGACACTCCATGCGTGCCCGGGGAGTGGACTCTGGCCGAGCGGACCGTCGCTGATGACCTCGCTCGCAGCCGCTACGGAACGCCTGCCTGGACCTTTCAACGCTGAGTCGTGGGCGAAGTTCCTTGACACCACTTGGGGGGTCTGTTAGTGTAAGCTAGTGTTTTTCTTCGCACAGCGGGGTTTTTAGCGGATGACCTTCGACAAGCGAAAAGCCCTCCAGAACGCCCTCACCTTCACGCAGCAAGGCAAATGGGACAAGGCCATCGCCGAATACCAGGCGATCCTCAAGGCCGATTCGCGCGATCTCGCCGTCTGCAACAACCTCGGCGACCTGTATGCCCGGGCGGGACGCGCGGCCGAGGCCATCGAGCAGTACCTCAAGCTGGGCGAGCTCTACCGTGCCGATGGGCTGTCGGTGAAGGCCATCGCGGTCTACAAGAAGATCGTGAAGCTGGATTCCACCCGCACCGAGGCCCACCTGGCCTGCGCCGACCTGTATGAGGAGCAGGGCCTGACCGGGGAAGCCAAGCTCCATCTGGCGACCGTCGCGGAGCACTACACCAAGGCGGGCGACAGCCCCAAGGTCGTCGAGATCTATCAGCGCCTCGCCCAACTCGATCCGGCGAACCACACCCTGCTGGTGAAGGTCGGCGATCTCCTCCTGAAGGAGGGCATGCGGGAGGCCGCGGCCGCCGAGTACGAGCGCGCCTCCCAGGCGGCCCAGGCGGCCGGCCAGATCGCCGAGAGCAAGCGGCTGCTTCAGAAGGTGCGCGAGCTCGCCCCCGATTCCGCCGAGGCAAACCTCTCTCTGGCGGGATTGCACCTTCAGGAAGGAAAATACGCCGAAGCCGTCGAGATCCTCACCCGGGTCACGGCGCGTGAGGCAGCGAACGCCCAGGCCTGGCGCCTGCTGGGCGAGGCGCATTTCGGCCTGGGGCAGACGCCCGAGGCGCTCACGGCGCTGGAACAGGCGGTGGCCCTCG
>JACQXP010000473.1 GCA_016208645.1 Candidatus Methylomirabilota bacterium
AGGACCGAGTCGCCTATCGGGAGTACCTCAAGGAGGTCCAGCGGTTCGGACGGGCCATCTGGCAGATCACGGGGAAAGGGGTGGACCCCGATATCGTCTTCGAGCATCCCGGGGAGCAGACCTTCCCCGTCAGCGCCTACGTCTGCCGCCGCGGGGGCATGATCGTGTTCTGTGCCGGGACGACGGGATTCAACCTGAGCTTCGACGCCTCCTACGTCTGGATGCGGCAGAAGCGCATCCAGGGCAGCCACTTCGCCACGCTGATGCAGGCGGATGCCGCCAACCACTCGGTCATGGACGGGCGCGTGCTGCCGTGCATGTCCCAGGTGTTCGACTTCGACGGCATCCCCGCGGCGCACGATCTGATGTGGCGGAACGCGCACCCGCCGGGAAACATGGCGCTGGTGGTGAATGCGCCCGTCCCCGGATTGCACAACCTGGAGGAGACTCGAGCGCTTGCCCCGAGCGTTCCGGGCCGTTAGGCGAGAGGAACGATCGCAGGGTCGAGAGGAGGAGGGCCATGGCACCAGCAGCGGGGATCGTCGGCACCGGGTCATATCTTCCGGAACACGTGATGACCAACCACGACCTCGCCCGGACGGTCGAGACGAGCGACGAGTGGATCCAGAGCCGCATCGGGATCCGGGAGCGCCGGATCGTGGCCAAGGACGAGGCCACGTCGGATCTCGGCGCCCGGGCCGCCCGGCGCGCCCTGGAGTCAGCCGGGGTCGCCGCGGGAGAGGTGGACCTCCTGATCCTGGCGACGTCCTCTCCGGACAGCATCCAGCCGCCCACGGCCTGCCACGTGCAACGGGAGATCGGCGCCTGGCGGGCCGCCGTGGTGGACGTGAACGCCGTGTGCACCGGCTTCGTGTACGGTCTCTCCATGGCGTCCGACATGATGCGGGGGAATCCCGCGTACCGGACCGCCCTGGTCGTCGGGGCGGAGGCCTACTCGCGCATTCTGAACTGGGAGGACCGGACGACTTGTGTTATCTTCGGCGACGGGGCGGGCGCCGCGGTCCTGCGACCGGTGGAGGCAGGATTCGGCGTCCTGTCCTCGTACCTCCGGGCGGACGGGTCGAAGCACGGGACCATCTGCGTCCCCGGGGGCGGCTCCCGGCTGCCGGCCTCGCCCGAGGTCCTGGCCAAGCGGTTGGACAAGTTCCACATGAACGGCCGGGAGATCTGGGACTTCGTGATGGAGGCCTTCCCCCAGGCGGTTCGTGAGGCGGTGCGGGGGGCCGGCCTCAGCCTGGCGGATGTGGACCTCCTGATCTCGCACCAGGCCAACGGCGTCCTGATCCGGGCCTGCATGGATCGCTTGGGCCTGTCCATGGACCGGACGTACCTGACGGTGGATCGCTACGGCAACACCTCGGCCGCCTCGGTGCCGATCACGCTGGACGAGGCGTCCCGGGCCGGGCGCCTCCGCCGCGGCGATGTGGTGGTCCTGGTCGCGTTCGGCGGGGGACTCACCTGGGGGGCCACGGTCATGCGCTGGGCCGGGACGCCTGCGGATGGGATCGGCCTGGAGCCTGGAGCGCTGGCTGCTGCCTCTGCCGCGGGAGCAACCGTAAGGGCGTAGGCGGGGCGGGCCGAATTTCGAATATAGAATTTCGAATGTCGAAGTAGGGAACGGAGACCAGAGGGAGGGACATGCTCACGCCGGAACATGAGGCCATCCGCATGGCGGTGCGCGAGTTCGCCGAGCGGGAGGTGGCGCCCATCGCGGATCGCCATGATCGGGAGAACCGGGAGATTCCGACCGACATCCTCAAGCGGATGGCCGAGCTGGGCTACTTCGGCCTCACGATCCCGGAGGCCTATGGGGGCCTGGGCCTGGACTACGCCAGCATGGCCATCGTCGCCGAGGAGCTGTCGCGGGCGTGGCTGAGCGTCGGCTCGGTGATGACCCGGAACCTGATCACCGGGACACTCCTCTTGGCGCACGGGACCGAGGAGCAGAAGCAGCGCTTCCTGCCGGGGATCGCCGGCGGCGACCTGCTCACGGCCGCGGCCTTCACGGAGCCGGATGCGGGATCCGACACGGCCGCGATCAGCACGCGCGCGGTACGGCACGCCGACGAGTATCTCGTGACGGGCGCCAAGACCTGGTGCACCATCGCCAACCGCGCCCACATTCTGACCACCCTCGTCCGCACCGATCCCGATCCGGCAAAACGCCACAAGGGCCTCAGCATCCTCTTGATCCAGAAAGAGCCCGGGGACGGCTTTGACCCACCGGCCATCGCGGGAGAACCCATCCCCACCATCGGCTACCATGAGATGACATCCTTCAGCCTGAGCTTCGACCGCTGCCCGGTCCCGGCGAAGAATTTGATCGGTGAGACGGAGCACCAGGGATTCTACCAGCTCATGGCGACGTACGAGTCCGCGCGGATACAGACGGCCGCTCGGGCGGTGGGGGTGGCCCAGGCGGCCTACGAAGCGGCGCTCACCTACGCCAAGCAGCGGGTCCAGTTCGGCCAGCCGATCGGCAACTTCCAGGCGATCCGGCACAAGCTGGCCGACATGGCGACGGAGATCGAGGCGGCGCGCCAGCTCACGTATTACGCCTGCGCCATGAAGGATTCGGGGAGGCGGTGCGATCTGGAGGCGGGGATGGCCA
>JACQXP010000474.1 GCA_016208645.1 Candidatus Methylomirabilota bacterium
CCATCGTGGACCGCGCGGCGTCGATCAGGACGTCCAGGTCGGGGTTGCAGGAGTAGCTGCTCGGCTGACCGCAGCGGAAGTTGTCGTAGAGGATCGCGTCGGCGTCGAAGACCGAGTAGTATCCCCAGCTCCCGTAGTACCCGTGGGTCGCCTTGCCCTCGGTCTGGAAGAACTTGTTCCAGGCCGGTCCCGGGTCCCACATCTTCGCGGTGGTGCGGATGCCGACCTCCGTCAGCATCTGGGCGATCGCCTCGAAGACGGGGCGGAACTCGATGAACGCGCTGTGCAGCGTGATGTCCACTCCGTTCGGGTATCCCGCCTGCGCGAGGAGCTGCTTGGCCCGCTTCGGGTCGAACGTGTACGGCGTCACCGACGGGTCGTAACCGAAGGCGGCGGGGTGCACCACCGTGGGCACGACCCGACCGAGCCCGGGGGCTGGGTCGGCAAGCACTACATCCGTGTGGAAGGGCTCGACCAGCTCATCGACCAGGCGCGGTCCACGGTGGACCAAGCGGCGCGCAAGCGGACCTACTCTCAGATCCTCCGCCTCCTGAAGGAGGAGGCGCCGAGCATCTACCTGTTCCACCAGTACGACACGCTGGGGCTCTCGAAGAAGGTCGAGTACGCCGCGCGCGGCGACGAGTGGCTCTGGCTCTTCGACGCCAAGCCCAAGCGCTAGGACCGGGGATCCGCGGGACCGCTCGCCCGTGAGCGCGCTGCCATGACGGCGCTCGTCATCCGCCGGGTCATCCGGCTGGTGGTGGTGCTCGCGGGCGTGTCGCTCGTGACGTTCGCGATCCTCCAGGTCAGCGGCGACCCGGTCGCCCTCATGATGCCGGAGGCGCCGGAGGCCGACCGCGTCGGGCTCCGCCAGGCCCTGGGGTTCAACGAGCCTCTGCCCGTGCAGTTCGTGAAGTTCCTCGGCAGCACCGCGCGCGGCGACTTCGGCAACTCGTTCTTCCACCGGGCGCCGGCGATGCCGCTGGTCCTGGAGCGGATGCCGACCACGCTGCTCCTCACGACCCTCGCCCTCCTGATCGCGGTCGTCGTCGCCGTGCCCGTAG
>JACQXP010000126.1 GCA_016208645.1 Candidatus Methylomirabilota bacterium
CTCCTCCTGCAACCAGGGGCGGTCCCCCTGCCCACCGTGATGCGCCGTCTGCTCACCGGGTACGCAGTGACGTTCAACCACCGCCACCGACGGCACGGCTACGTCTTCCAGAACCGGTACAAGTCCATCCTCTGTCAGGAGGAACCATACTTCCTCGAACTTGTGCGCTACATCCACCTGAATCCCCTCCGCGCGAAAATGGTGGCGGACCTGCCGGCCCTGGATCGGTACGCGTATGTCGGCCACAGCCGCCTCGTGGGGAAGGTGGAGAGTCCGTGGCAGAACACTGCTGTGGTTCTGGCCCGCTTCGGGAGCCGGATTACAACGGCTCGGCGGCGCTATCGGGCCTTCGTCGCGGAGGGGATTGCGCTGGGTCGCCGCCCCGAGTTGACTGGCGGGGGCCTCGTCCGAAGTGCAGGCGGCTGGCGAGCGCTGTCGGTGCGCAGGCGGCAGGGCCAGCGCGTGAAGGGAGATGAGCGCATCCTTGGGGAAAGGGCATTTGTCGAAGGCGTCTTGGAGGCCGCTCAGGAACGGCGGGATCGACGCGATCACCTCCGCGCCAGAGGCGTGGACTTCGAGCGCCTGCTCCACCTCGTGGCCTCGTGCTTCGATCTCACCCCCGAGGAGGTGCGGGCCCCGAGCAAGCAACCCCGGCGGGTTCAGGCCCGGAGTCTCCTCTGTTACTGGGCCGTGCAGGAACTCGGGCTCTCCGGCACGACCGTCGCTGCGACGCTGGGGGCAACGCAGTCGGCGGTCAGTCGAGCAGTGCGCCGCGGTGAGCGTTACACCGTCGAACACAGGGTGTCCTTTCCCGAGGATAGAATTGCATAATTTCATGGGCGTCCCCCTTCCCAGATAGGACGCGCTCGTGAGTGACTTCGGTTTCACCCGCCAGGAGCTCCGCAGCCTGCGCGCGCTGCGCTCGCCCGTGGGCATCCAGCGCGCGCTGGATGCCATGCCGTATCACCTCGCCAAGACGGCGTGGTCGCCCCGTCGGGTGCTGCGCGAGCGGACGGCCCACTGCCTGGAGGGGGCCATCTTCGCGGCCGCGGCCCTGCGCGTGCTGGGCTTCCCGCCGCTCCTCCTGGATCTGGAGGCGGTGCAGGACACGGACCACGTCATCGCCGTGTACCGTTTCAACGGGCACTGGGGGGCCATCGCCAAGTCCAACTTCTCGGGGCTGCGCTTCCGCGCGCCCGTCTACCGCAGCCTGCGCGAACTGGTGATGAGCTACTTCGAGGACTACATCAACCTGCGCGGCGATCGGACGCTGCGCGCGTATTCGCACCCCGTCAACCTGGCCCGCTTCGACCGGTCACACCCGGGCTGGATGACCTCCGGCGAGGATCTTTGGTGGATACCGGAACACCTGGTGGGCGTGCGGCACACGCACCTCCTCGCCCCGGCCATGGAGCGGAGCCTCTCGAGGGCGGACCGACGCTCCCTGGAGGCGGGCCTGGTGGGCTACCGCGCGAAGTGAACGCGCCGGGCCTCTGACGGGGTGCCGACGGCTCGGAAAACGGAAGGATTGCTCGATAGGGATGACGGGGTGTCGCCTCGGTTGTATCTCTGCTGCCTGAACCTCCTCGCCGCGGACGGGCTGGCGGCGCAAATTCCCCACCGATCCTGCGGGCGCGGCCCGCGCGATGCAAATCCAACATCCCGTTAAATCGCCGGCTTGGCCCGCAGGTATTGCCTGGGCCAGGCGATGTCGTGCCCCAGGGCGCGCGCGGCGTGGAGCGGCCAGTGGGGTGATCGCAGCAGCTCGCGTCCCAGCGCCACCAGGTCGGCGCGGCCGTTGCGCACGATCTCTTCGGCCATCTCCGGTGTCGTGATCAGCCCCACGCACATCGTGGCGATGCCTGCCTCGCGCCGGATCTTCTCCGCGAAAGGCACCTGGTAGCCCGGGCCGACCGGCGGCAGGACTGACGTGATGCCGCCCGAGGAGCAGTCCACCACGTCCACGCCGTGCGCCTTGAGCCAGCGGGCCACCTGCACCTGATCGTCAATCGTCAAGCCGCCCTCGATCCAATCCGTGGAGGACAGGCGCACGAGCAGCGGCATGGACTCGGGCACCACCGCGCGCACCCCGTCCACGACCCGCAGCAGCATCCGTGCGCGATTCTCCAGCGGGCCGCCGTACGCGTCGGCCCGGCGATTCGAAACCGGAGACAGGAACTGGTGCAGGAAGTATCCGTGGGCCGCGTGCACCTCGATCGCGTCGAAGCCCGCGCGCACCGCGCGCCGGGCGGCGGCGCCATAGGCGGAGACGATTCCGTCCAGCTCGGCAAGAGCCAGCGCGTGTGGGACAGCCCACTCCGCGTCGAACGGAATGGCGCTCGGGGCGACGGACGGGAAGGGACCGGCGCCCTTGGTCGGGGTCCAGGCCTTGCGGCCCGCGTGCGCCAGTTGGGTGCACATCGCAGCCCCCTGGGCCTTGCACAAGCGCACGAGGCGGGCCAGCGGCTCGACCTGGGCGTCGTCCCACAGGCCGAGGTCGTTCGTGCTGATGCGTCCGCGGGCCTCGACCGCGGTCGCCTCGGTGACGATGAGCCCCACGCCCCCCGTGGCGCGCGCGGCCAGGTGGGCCAGGTGGAAATCCGTCGCGGAGCCGTCTTCCCCCGCCGAGTACATGCACATGGGCGACATGGCGACACGATTCCGCAGGGTGACGCCGCGCAGCGTGAATGAGGAAAAGAGTTGTGACATGGAGAATCTCCCGAGGACGTTGAGGGTGCGGTCTGGTCCGCCACTATGGGCGGCGCAAAAAGGGAGGAGGCCCTCGCGGGCCTCCTCCATCCAAACCGCGCAAGGGACGGCCGGGACTATTTCTTCTCGGTCTCGGCCATGATGCGCTTCGTGTCGGCGGCCGCCTTGTTCACCGCGGCCCGCACGTCGCCGCCCTGGATCGCCGTCACGATGGCGGCCCCCACGGCATCCCGCACCTCGGCCACCGCGATGACGGGCGGGTTCCAGAGGGGTGACCCGACCTTGGAACTCTGCGTCAGCGACTCCGCCAGGTCGGCCGGGACCTTGCCCTTGCCCTTGGGGTCCTTCCAGACGGACTCTCGCGGACCCAGGACGCCCTTGTCGCTCTGCACCTTGAAGACCTGGTCCTTGTTGGTCGCCCACTGCATGAACAGCCAGGCGGCCTTCTGGTTCTTGCTGGTCTTGGGCATCCCCAGGCCCCAGACGGCCACCGTGGATCCGTAATTCCCCTTCGGGCCGCGCGGGAACATGGTGTAGCCCACCTTCCCGATCACCTTGGACTTCTGGGGATCCTCGACGGGCACCCAGATGGAGTTGAACTCAGTGTACATGGCCGCCTTGCCCTGGGAGAAGATGGACGAGGCCTCGTACC
>JACQXP010000487.1 GCA_016208645.1 Candidatus Methylomirabilota bacterium
CCGCTGCCGCACGTTCCCGAAGGAATAGTGCATCCAGAACTGGTCGGCGTGGACGTTCCCCTGGAAGTCAATGTCCGCGATGCCGACGCCGGAGCTGTACATCCCGCCCCCGTTCCAGGTCAGGAGCTTCAACACCTGCGCTGCCCGGGCCGGGTCCTTTTGCAGGAGCTTCAGGTACAGGTAGATCCCGTCCACGTGGTTGTCCACGGTCAGGATCTCCTTGTTCAGGCCCCGCGTGTGGAAGTCCTCGGTCCGCTCCAGGATGATATCAAGCGCCTGCCGCGTCTCCTCACGCGAAAGGTCGTCCTCGGCGATCTGCCCGCCCCGTCCGGAGTACACCAGGTGATAGAAGCAGGCGCGGTCGATCTGCTCGCGCTCGATGAAGTCGAAGATCCCGTGGAGGTTGGCAAAGTTGTGGCGCGTCAGGGTCAGGCGCAGGCCGACCCGCTGCCCGACGGCGACGCAGGCCTTGAAGCCGCGCACGGCCCGGTCGAAGGCGCCGCCCACCCCCCGGAACCGGTCGTTGATCTCCCCGATTCCGTCCAGGCTGATCCCGACGTAGGTGAAGCCAGCCTCCTTGATCTTGCGGGCCGTCTCGTCGGTGATCAGCGTGCCGTTGGTGGACAGCGTGGGCCGGATCCCGAGCGATCGGGCGGTGGCGACCAGCTCCAGGAGATCGGGTCGCGAGAGCGGCTCGCCCCCGGAGAAGAGCAGCGCGGGGATCTCGAACCGGGCCAGCTCCCGGATGAGCGCCTTGCCTTCTTCGGTGGTCAGCTCGCCGGTGTACTTCCGCGCTTCGGAGTCGGTGTAGCAGTGGATGCAGCGCAGGTTGCACGTCCGCGTGACGTTCCACACCGTCACGGGACGGCGTTCGGCCGCCGTCTTGGATGCAGGCGGCGCCCCGGCGCTCACGACCGGGCCTTGCCCGCCGTGGCCGTAGCGCAGGCCGTCGCTCTCCGCCGTCCCACCGCAATACAGCTTGCTGACGCTGATCATCGCCCCTCCCGGGCCGTGGCTATCCTGCAAGGAAGCGTTGCATGATGGTGCTCTGTCGGCTTTCGGGAAATCTCATTCCACCCGGCCTCTGACCATCAAGCTGTGCAAATCTAACGGGTTTGGTCCTCTTTCGCAACTCGCAACCCTCACACGTGCGCCAAACCTGACAATCCTCGTTCCGCCGGCCACCATGTCATCGCCGGAAGAGCATTGCCTGCGGAAGGAGATGAAGAAGGGACATCCCCTGAATCCGGGCGGCATGGCCGGGCCCGGGCCCGGCCTCTGCCACCCCTCAGAATCCCCTACTTCTTGGTCGTCGGCAGGCACCCGCAGCCGCAGTTACTGCTGGCTGACGGCCGGGGCGCCTGGCTCTTCTTGGTGATCCGCTTGCCCATTCTCCCTCACCTCCTTCTGGTCAGGATTTTCTCCTCAGGGGCCGCCTGACCAGGCGGGACCCGGGGAGAATCGCAGTGTTTTCGGATGCTCCATCCAGGCATGAGCACCTTGCCCCGCTGGGTGGTTGTGCCTGAGGCTGGCATAACGATGCGTAATGTCTTCTCAGTTCCCGCTGGAGGGCCTGGAGATCCTTGATTCGGGCCTCGATCTCGGCGAGCTGCGCGGCCATCAGCTCCTTCAAACGCGGGCGCAGGTGCTGGCAGCTCCCGGTGTCCGCAAACGTCGTGATCTGTCGAATGCTCGCCAGCGGGAGGCCGATCTGCTTGGCCCGGCGGACGAAGAGAAGGCGCTGGAGGTCCCGGTCCGAGTACGTCCGGTGCCCCGACGGCGCTCGGATGGCCTTCGGCAGAAGGCCAAAGGCCTCGTAGTACCGGATGGTCTTGGGATTGACGCCACATTCTCGGGCCAGATCGCCGATTCGCATGGCTGCCTCCTCGCCAGGGAACTTCTGATCGTTCGCAGGCAATATAGGTCTTCCAGTCGACTGGAAATGCAAGCGATTTTTTTGGGGCGGCGTGCTGCACACACAGACCGGCTACCCGCTACCAGCCTCTGGATCCCGGAAGACTGCCTGTCCGCACGAGGATGGGCGCCGAACCGACGCCGGACAGTCCCACCCACGCCCCATGTGTAACCGCCGGGCATAGGTCCCATAACGGAAATGTATTGGACGGATGTCGCGGGACTCCGTAGATTTTCCTGCGTGATCATCCAGTGTCCGTCGTGTGTGGGGCTACCATCCGGGGGGTTGCGCTGATCCACACCACCGCCTCTCGCCGAATCCCGCGGCCGATATGCTGCGGCGGGTTTCGGAAGATCAAGAGGGCGTTGCGGGACACGGGTCGCCTGCGAACGGGCCGGCCATCCAGCCCACGTTCGGCGGGGGCCTGACACCGGGAGGAACACTCTGATGATGCCAGGTGGGATGTTTGGTGGACCTTGGGGTGGTGGGGGCTTTGGCATCTTTGGGATGGTCTTCATGCTGGTCTTCTGGGTGCTTATCATCGCGGGGATCGTCCTGGTGGTGAAGTGGCTCGTCGAGCAGGGGAGGTCGGGAGGCACCTACGGCTCAGAAGGCGAAGCCGCCTTGGATATCTTGAAGAACCGGTACGCCCGCGGCGAGATCGGCAAGGAAGAGTTCGAGGCGAAGAAGAACGACCCGCTGTAGGCGCGCGCCCGCACCCGGAGCAGGTTTCGTGGGGAAGCGACATCTGGCAAAAGGAGACCGAGATGCCGAAGCGATTCACGCTCTTCCTGTCTGCGCCGCCTTATGCCAGTGAGCACGCCGCAACGGCGGCGCGCCTGGCCGGCGCGGCCTTGGATGAAGGGCATCAGGTCACGCTGTTTGCCTCCGGGGATGGGGTCTATAACTTCCTCACCGGGCAGGGTGCCAAGGGTGTGCCCAACGCCGAGAGTGAGTTTGCGGCCCTCATGGCGCGGGGTCTCACCGTCGAGCTCTGAGGGAGCTGCCTGAGGTTCCGCGGGGCGCGGGACGAGCTGCTCATGCCGGGGGCGAAGCCGAGTTCCATGCGGGGGCTGTTCGCGGCCATGAAGCAGAGCGACGTTTTTCGGACAATCGGCTAGCCGACTTGGAGAGAATGATGGCAGACCAGTTGTGC
>JACQXP010000488.1 GCA_016208645.1 Candidatus Methylomirabilota bacterium
ATGCCCCTTCGTTCCGTTGACGAGCGGCGAGCCCGCGAGCTCACCAGGCCCGAAACGGACGCTGATGATGACGGGCCTTCCGCGTACCAGGAGGCTTCGCACCCGGGCCCAGCCCCGCAGGCGGGTCACCCGGGCCTTCATGCCGTACTCGGCCGCGGCGGCCGCGGCGAACGACCAGTTGCCGAAGACGTCGTGCGCCGGGTCGTAGCATTGCATGGCGACTTCGCGCGTCGGGCGTTTGACCCCGTAGTACTCCATCGCCATGGCCAGCGAGGTCGGGCAACAGATGCGGGACCGCAGCGCTTCGTCCTCCCAGCGCTGGTAACGGAAGGGAACGGCCAGCGGTCTAAGGTCCCTGCCGGCACTGGCATGACCGTCCGTTGGTGGAATCGTCTCGCTGGCGGCCCGGCCAGGTGTGGCGGGGGAGGTCGTCCCGGGCACGGCGGGGACGCGGGTCTCGGATGCGGCCCTCGTTGCCGAGCCGTCCGTGGGCTCGCTGGTCACGACCGCCCCGGCTCCGAAGAACCGCGGCCGGGTCGCGGACCTGGCCGGATCGAGCACCACGCGGAGCTGGACGTGCGATGCCCCCGGCGGTTCGGCCCGCAGGGTATCGATGTCGAGCGCGACTCCGTGTCTGGCATCCTTCTCGTCGCGTGGGTCAGCCGGGTTGGGCACAGGCACTTCGGCAATCTGCCCGGGATGGGCGGCCAAGAGAAACCAGCGGCTCCACGCACCGTTACGGCGCAGCCTTGCCTCGACCCGGGTCAAGGCGCCGGCCGTCGTATCGACATTCCACCAGCAGACTACCTCTCGAACCAGTCTGGGGCAGGCCGTCTCGGCCGACACGAAGACCCCCGGGACGTGGCCCGTGGGAACCAGCGAAGTCCCGTCCCAGTCCAGGCCGGAGAGGCTGCCGGCTGCCAACTCGAATCCCAGGTCGTGATCGTGGACCATAGGCGTCTCGCGGAGAAGGAGCAACCACGCGGCGAACAGGGCCGCAACCACAGCCAGCGCCATCCACCGCCGTTTCATTCTACCTATCGACCTGCCGAGGCTGGAAAACTGGAACAAACCGGACACGGCGCTCGAGGCGCTCTTGCGGCCGTACACCGAAGCCAAGACCTCAGGCTTGAGTCTCAGGACCCGGTGGCCGAACATCACGAGAGCGTTGACCGCTGTGCGCCTGACCACTCCACCTTCAAGGTACTTCCGTGCCGAGACCAACACAGGCCCGCGCAGCACTGCGAGCCGGCCCATCGCCTGCAGCCTGTCGCTGAAGTCGACGTCTTCCAGGAGCGGCCAGTCCCGGTAGCCGCCCAGTCTTCGAAAGACCTCTGCCCGCACGAAGATGGCGTTGGTGCCGACCAGCTTGTGGAACAGGTCTGTCCGGACGTGGTTCAACCACCAGTCCATCGCTTTCAGGGCCCTCGGCGCGGCGTCGTGCTGCTTGTGAAAGCCGCCGCCCGCGATGCGAGGGTCTTCCAGCGCGGACAGAATCTGCTCCGATGCATCCTCCGGCAGCCACGAATCGGCGTGCAGGAAAAGGAGGGTCGCTCTCTTTGCGGCCGCCGCCCCCGCGTTCATCTGGAGGCCGCGTCCCGCGCGCGGCGTGCGGACCAACTCCACCCAGGGGCGTGAGGCGACCTCCTCGAGGGTGCTGTCCGTGCTGCCGCCATCGCACACGATGACTTCCGGCGGCGGCGAAAGCTGCGCCAGGCGGTCCAGACAAGGACCGATGGTGCCGGCTTCGTTGAGGACCGGAACGATGACGGAGAGCAAGAAAAGGCCTTTCGCGCGCGAGTCCTGGCAGTATAACGTCCGCCGGGAGGCCGCGTTGGGCACCGATCGGAGCGGGAGCGACGCCGGATCATGGGGCAATCGGGATCCGTTCGTGCTGAGCCGGAGGCGAGCTTTCGAGCCTCCGAGTCGAAGC
>JACQXP010000489.1 GCA_016208645.1 Candidatus Methylomirabilota bacterium
CGTTCATCTGCGGTTCCATCAGTTGTGATGTTGGCCTGGCGAGGTCGCCTGGGCCGACGACCCCACGGGAACGATCGCCTTGGGGCCGCACGTCTGCACGCACAGGTCACACCCATTGCAGCCCACTGGGTCAATGGTCACGTAACTCAATTCCTTGTCCCGCCCATTGGGAAGGCGCACCACCTCGCGCCGGATGACCTGGATCGCCGGACACCCCGTCTTGAGGCATGCCCCGCACCCGTTGCACAGCGCATCCAGCACCTCATACGGCTGGGTCCGATGGAACTCCTCGATCAGGACGCAGGGGCGATTGGTGACGATCACCGAGGGACCCCGGTGGGCCAGCGCCTCCTTTACCGCCCTGTACACTTCGGGCAGGCGGTACGGATCGACCAGTTGCACGTGCTCGACCCCCAGGGCCTTGCACAGCGCCACGAAGTCCACCGCCTTGCTCTTTTCTTCTTGCAGCGTCACGCCGGTCCCGGGATGGTCCTGGCCCCCCGTCATCCCCACGGCCCGGTTGTCCAGGATGAAGACCGTCACGTTGCCGCCGTTGTACACGATGTCCAGCAGGCCGGTCATCCCGGAATGCAGGAAGGTGGAGTCGCCGATCAGCGCCACCACCTTCTGCTCCTTGCTGGCCATCCGGTACGCCTTCTCCATTCCCAGGGCATTCCCCAGGCTGGCCCCCATGCACACGCAGGTGTGGGTCGCGTTCCAGGGCGATCCGACGCCCAGGGTGTAACAGCCGATGTCGCCCGCGATGATCAGGTCCTTCATTTTCCCGAGCGTGTAGAACACGCCCATGTGCGGGCAGCCGGCACACAGCGTCGGCGGCCGCGGGAACGGCAGCATGTCCAGGTCCGGCGGCGGGGGTGGGGTCTCGGCCATGGGGGGGGCCGCGCCGTCCAATGCGGCCCGGACGCGCTGCGGCGTCAATTCCCCGGTCCGCGGAAGCCTGCCCACGCTGTGCACCGGAATGCCCATGGCCAGGACGTCCGCCTCCACCAGGCCTTCCAGTTCCTCGACGATGTAGAGGCATTTCACGCCCGAGGCGAATTCGCGGATGAGCCCCCCCGCCAGCGGGAACGAGAAGCCCAGCTTGAGGAAGGAAGCATCCGGGAAGGCCTCGCGCGCATACACGTAGGCGGGGCCGCTGGCAATGATGCCGATCTCGCGGTCGCCCCACTCGATGGTGTTCAGCGGGCTTGAATTCGCCATCTGGGCCAGGTCTGTCATCCGTTGCAGAACCTTCGGGTGCTTCTTGCGCGCGTGCGCCGGCAGGATCACGTACTTGGCCGGATCCTTGGAAAAGCCCAGGAACGGCGGGGCCGGTCGCTCCCCCAGGTCCACCAGCCCCTTCACGTGGCTGATGCGGGTCGTCAGGCGCATGATGACCGGGGTGTCCATCTCCTCGCTCAGGCGAAGCGCCTCGGCCACGAAGGCCTTGGCCTCCTGGCTGTCGCTGGGCTCGAAGAGCGGCACCTTGGCGAAGCGGGCAAAGTATCGGGTGTCCTGGGCGTTCTGCGAGCTCCCCATCCCGACGTCATCCGAGACCGCGACCAGGAACCCACCCCGCCCGGCCAGGGAGGCACCCATGGCGACTTCGAAGGCGACCTTCTCGTTGGGTGCCCACTCGGCATACACATCCGGATAGCGCGCGAAGGCCTCGAGGATCTCCGTGGCGGGCGTCCCTGGATAGCTGGAGGCGACGGTGACGCCCGCCTCCCAGGCCCCCCGCGCCAGCGCCTCGTTCCCCGACATCAGGACCCGCCCCGTGGTCGCCGGTGCGGTCATGCCATGGTGTCTGGTCATTCCGGATTCCTCTTATCCGCAGATTACGTAGACCCCCCTCCCACTCCCCCCCCTCAGAGGGGGGAGGGCTCGGGTGGGGGTGAAATCTGCGCAATCTGCGTAATCTGTGGTTTATTGTGAGGTTCTCTACGTACTTCCAAATTCACGCCTGGCCCTTCAGCAGTTGGTTCGCGATCACGATGCGCTGGATCTCACTGGTGCCCTCGTAGATCTGGGTGATCTTGGCGTCCCGCATCAACCGCTCCACCGGATACTCCCGGCTGTAGCCATAGCCGCCGAAGATCTGCACCGCGTTCGTCGCCGCCCGCATCGCCACTTCCGAGGCATAACACTTGGCAACCGCGGCCGGCAGCGTGTAGCGGGTCGCGCCGGAGCGAATCAGGTGCCCCGCGTACAGATACGACAGGCGCGCCAGATGGATCTCCATGGCCATGTCGGCCAGCATGAACTGGATCGCCTGGAAATTCGCAATGGGTTGCCCGAACTGCTTCCGGGTCCGGGCATACTCCAGGGAATGATCAAGGGCTGCCTGGGCGATCCCGACGGCGATGGCCGCCACGCTCGGCCGGGCCCGGTCCAGCACCTGCATGGCGATCCTGAACCCCTGGCCTTCCTCGCCCAGGCGATTCGCCACGGGAACCCGGCACTCCTGAAACTCCAGCGCCGCCGTGGTGGAACCCCGGATGCCCATCTTCTTCTCGACCCGCGCCACCCGGAAGCCTGGCGTTCCCTGCTCCACCACGAAGGCGCTGAGGCCCCGGTTGCCCTGGGCCGGGTCCGTGACCACGAAGACCGTCAGGACCCCCGCCACGTCCCCGGAGGTGATGAACTGCTTGGCGCCCGTGAGGATGTAGACGTCCCCGTCCCGACGCGCCGTGGTGCGAAGGGCGACCACGTCGCTGCCCGCCTCGGGCTCCGTGAGCGCGAAGGCGGCCAGCCGTTCCCCCCGCGCCAGGGGCGGGAGAAGGCGCTGCTGCTGCTCCTCGCTCCCGGCCAGCAGGATCGGGTACATCCCCAGGTACTGGCCGGCGTGGATCGTGGCCGTGGCGGCGCAGGCCCTGGCGATCTCCTCGACCGCCAGCAGGAAGGCGATCACGCCGGCGCCGCTGCCCCCCAGTGCCTCCGGAACCACCAGGCCGAACAGCCCGTGGGCCGCCAGCAGCTGGACCAGGTCGTGCGGGAACTCCTCTCGCGCGTCGATCTCGGCCGCCCGGGGGGCGATCTTGTCCCGGGCCAGCCGCCGCGCCAGCTCCTGCACCATCCGCTCTTCGTCGCTGTATTCAAAATCCATCCGACCCACTCACCGATTCAGAAATGGAACCGCAAATGAACGCCAATGAACACAAATCGCGATCTCTTCGTGCCCTGCCTGCCCTCCGAATCGGATCATTCGCGTGTATTTGCGTTCATTTGCGGTTGCGTTGCTCTAGTGGCCGTCGAAGATCGTCGCGTAGGCCGGCTCCCCGTGGATCAGCTCCAGGATCTCTTCGTCCGTGAAGACGCGGTGGGCCTGCTTGGCCGCCCGGAAGATCTTCTCCACCAGCTCACGGGTGGGCTCAACTCCTCGCTTGGTGAGCCAGTAGATCACGTTCGATTCGCCGCTCATGGGCCCGATCTCGATCACCTGGTCGCGGCCCACCAGGCTGGCAGGCACGCCGGAGTAGACCCGATCGGCCAGCCATGCGTGCCCCTTCTTCTCCGCCTTGATGATGGCCGCCGCGTGCACTCCGGTCGCGGTCCGGAAGGCATCCCGGCCCACGATCATGTAGTTGGGGGCAATGGGCAGATAGCACACCCGGGAGACGAACCGGCAATACTCGTCCAGCTTCGCCAGATCCTGCTCGATGTAGCCCATGAGCTTGCAGTTGACCAGCAGGACCTCCATGGGGGCATTGCCGCACCGCTCGCCGATGCCGAAGGCCGTCCCGTGGATCCGGTCCGCCCCTTCCTCGATGGCCACCAGCGAATTAATGATGGCCAACCCCCGATCCCGGTGCCCATGCCAATCCACCTTGACATCCTGGGCGCCGATTTCCCGGAGCATCTCCTTGATGAACCGCATCAGATGCTTCACCCCATAGGGGGTCACGTGGCCGACCGTATCGGCCAGGCAGATCCGCTTGGCGCCGAAGTTGATGGCGGTGGTATAGATCCTCCGCAGGTCCTCGGGATGGGCCCGCGTCGTGTCCTCCGTCACCATCATGACCGGCAGGCCACCCTTGACGGCGAAGTCCACCGCCTCCTCCGTCAGCCGGAGCATCCGGTCAATATCCCAGTTCTCCACGTATTGTCGGATCGGGCTGGAGCCCAGGAAGGTACAGGCCTCGATGGGGATGCCAACCTTGCTGGAAATCTCGAGGATGGGCGTGATGTCGTTCTTGTGCGTCCGAGCCGCGCAGTTCGGACGAATGGCGAGTTTGGCCTCCACGATCTCCTGCGCCAGGGCGATGACGTCCTCCACCGCCCTCGGGCCTGCCCCGGGGAGGCCGATATCCGCCGCCTGGATCCCCAGGTCGTTCATCAGATGCAGGATGCGCTTCTTGTCCTCGATGTGGGGGTCCACAACGGAGGGATTCTGCAACCCATCCCGCAGGGTCTCATCGTCGAAGTCCACCCGCCGCCTCAGCGGCTTGACGTCAGCCCCCAGGGTGTTCCAGTCGTACAGCATGTGCTTCTCATCCAGTTCCATGGCTGCCCCTCCCGCTCGCGGGTCCGCGGGTGGTCACCGGACGGCGTCCGTCCTGGCGCTACCCCTGGGACCGTTTCCTCTCTCTGCCTGGCCGGGCTGGAGCATCCACCCCCAGGCGGGCCCGGACAAAGCCCACCATCCCCCCCGCGGCCATGATGGCCCGGATCCCCTCGGGGAACAGCTGGGCGGTGAACGAGGCGCCGGTCGTCAGGTTGCGGATTCGGCCCGCCCCGAGGTCCACCTCTATTTCGTGGCCCTCCGCGATGGCCTGTGCCGCCTCCGGCGACTCCAGAATGGGCAACCCGATGTTGATGCTGTTGCGGTAGAAGATTCGCCCGAATGACCTGGCGATGACGCAGGCGATCCCGGCCCCCTGGATGGCCAGCGGCGCGTTCTCGCGGGAGCTGCCGCACCCGAAGTTGTTGCCCGCCACGATGATGTCGCCCGGGCGCCGCTTCTGCAGGAAGTCGGGATCCAGATCCTCCATGCAGTGCTGGGCCAGTTCCTCCGCGCGGAAGCTCGTGCAGTAGCGCGCGGGGATGATGACGTCGGTGTTCACGTCGTCCCCGTATGTGATCGCCTTGCCCCTTAACACTGGAGTGGACATGTCACCTCATCACCCCGTCAACTTTCTTGGATCGGTGATGCGTCCCATCACCGCGGTGGCCGCCGCGACCGCCGGGCCGCTCAGGTACACCTCGGATGTCGGGTGGCCGTTTCTGCCCTTGAAGTTCCGGTTGGTGGTGAAGAGCCCACGCTCGCCCGGCCCCAGGACGCCCATGTGGCCGCCGATGCACGGCCCGCAGGTCGGCGGACTGATCGTCGCCCCTGCCTCGGCCAGGATAGCAACGATCCCCTCATCCAGCAGTTGGCGGAAGACGGCCTGGCTTCCGGGGATGGCGATCAGACGCAGCTTCGGGTGCACGCCGCGCGACTTCAGAATGCTCGCTGCGATCCTGAAATCCTCCACCCGACCGTTGGTGCATGACCCGAGGACCACCTGGTCCACGGGAAGGGCCTCGACCTGGCTCACCGGCTTGACGTTCGCCGGCGAA
>JACQXP010000490.1 GCA_016208645.1 Candidatus Methylomirabilota bacterium
GCCGGAAGGCATCCGGGTCAACTCGGTGTTTCCCGGCTTCGTGGAGACGCCCATGACCCGCGAGGTCCACGCCCAGCCGGGCGTCCGGGAGGAGCGGACGGCCTTGACCCCGCTCGGGCGGCTGGCCGCGCCCGAGGACATCGCCTGGGGCATCCTCTACCTGGCCTCGGACGAGTCCAACTATGTCACCGGCAGCGAATTGGTGATCGACGGCGGCATGACCGCCCGGTGAATTTGAACCCGAACAGTGCAGTTCAACCGCAAAGCACGCGAAGCACGCAAAGGAACTGCCCGTATTCACAGCACGGACCCGGAAACACCTGGAGACGTGCCCCGGAAGATTTCGGTCGGGAAGGTCCTCTGAAGTGATGAGGGTTGGCAAACCTTTGCGGCCTTGGCGGCCTTGGCTCGCAGCCCATGGGGCCGCGTGTCTTGCCGGTGAAAGTCCGGCCGCAGGAGTTGGCTGTTTGCCTGCGTAGTCATACCCGACGTCTGCCAGGGGCGACCCTGGGGGCGCAAGCTCGGGAGTACAAGCTCTTGCCGGAGAAGAGCGAGCAAGCCACCGGGCCGCAGCATAAAGCGAACTCTGCAGCCTCGTTACGCCACCCACGCCAGATCCGGAGCGCGTGGGCCAGCGGGAGCCGAGCCTGTGCCAAGAAGGCGAAGGCCAGGGCGGACGGCGAAGCAACAGCCAGACGCAGCCGTCCGGACCGCCGGGGTACGGGAGGTGGCACGGTGGTACAGACAGGCGGAGGAAAGTGGGGACCCTCTCCCGACCAGCCCATACGAGGCCGTAGGGCAGGGACCGCCCGGACGAAGGAAATAAGCCGGCGGAGGGTCGGGAGAGGCTCGGATGAGGCCATAGTACGCGAGGACCCTGCGGGAGAGCAGAACCCGCGGGCGAGCCAAGGGCCTCTGGGCTGGTGGCCGCGGTGCCCAATCCTGGTACACCCCCTGGGGGTGCTTGCCCTTCATCAGGGTCATAGGGAGCGGATGCCTCGGCTCTGGCCGCATATAGGCTGGTTGCCGTGACGCGGATGCGGGCCTCGCGCTTGAGCGTTACCCCCGCCAGCGAAGATTGCGGCTGAAGGCCAGCTTGAAGCCGTACTGGGGACAACCCACCGTACGGAAGTGTGTCCAGGAAGAAAGGCTGGCGTGTTCAGTGGGAGACAGTCCCACCGAGGTAAAAGTCAGGAGCCTCGTAGCTGGACGGCAGGGCGGAGGGAAACCGAAACCCTGGAGCCCGTCGACAAACCCATCGTTGGGATGGGGAGCGAGTCATTGGGCCGTAACGAGAGTGAACGCACAGGTGGCCTCGAAAGGTGGAAGCTCCGGAGAGCCGAGCCCGCTTCCGTAGGGCAGAAGGCCGCATGGAGCGTCGCAGCCTGGCTAACGCGGCGCCCCACTCCGGCGGGGTGATAGCGACGGCACGATGACAAGGACGCGCCCAGCAACTGGAGAAACCGTCCTCGTCCCACCGCGAAAGCGGCGGAGCAAGGTAGGCCGTATAACCGGTTCCCCCGGGAAAGCGGTCGAAGGCGAGACGGTGGCGGATGGGTCCGGAGTAGCGACGAAGGCGGGTAATGCCGCCGGAGCCAAGGGACCCTACTGCTCGTACTCCTCCGGCCAAGGGGAGGCAGGGACGCCATGACAACAGCGTCCATCAATCTGCAAGACCTGCAACGGAGGATCTACGCCAAGGCGAAGGCCGAACCGTCCTGGCGATTCTGGGGGCTGTACGTCCACGTGTGCAAGCGGGAGATGCTCCGCGCCGCGTACGCGGCAACGAAGGCGAACAACGGGGCGCCAGGGATCGACGGGGTCACGTTTGACGCCATCGAAGCCAGCGGCGTCGAGGGCTTTCTCGAGCAGCTCCGGGACGAACTGGTCTCCCGCACGTATCGGCCCATGCGGTGCCGGCGGAAGGCGATCCCGAAGGATGGGGGCAAGGTCCGCATCCTCTCGATCCCTGCCATCCGCGACCGCGTGGTCCAGGGGGCGCTCAAGCTCCTCCTGGAGCCCATCTTCGAGGCGGACTTCCAACCCGGGTCGTATGGGTATCGCCCGAAGCGGACAGCGCATCAGGCGGTGGACCGCGTGGCTGAGGCGATCCTGCACGGCAAGACCCGCGTCGTCGATCTTGATCTCCGCGCCTACTTCGATGGCGTGCGGCACGACCTGCTGCTCGCGAAGGTGGCCCGGCGGGTCAGCGATCGAGAGGTGCTGGCCTTGCTCAAGCAGATGCTGAAAGCCTCCGGGAAGACGGGCGTGCCGCAGGGGGGGGTGCTCTCGCCCGTGCTCAGTAACCTCTACCTCACCGAGGTGGACCGGATGCTGGAGCGGGCCAAGGAGGTCACCCGGTACGGCAAATACACGGCTCTGGAATACGCGCGGTTTGCCGATGATCTGGTCATCCTGGTGGACGCCCATCCCCGCCATGACTGGTTGCTCGCGGCGGTGAACAGACGGCTCCGAGAGGAGTTGGCCGCCCTCCGGGTCGAGGTCAATGACGAGAAGAGTCGGCTGGTGGACTTGGTGAGGGGGGAGGCCTTCGGCTTCCTGGGCTTTGACTTCCGGCGCATCCGCTCGGTGCGGGGCGTCTGGCGGCCGCAGTATACGCCGAAGCGGAAGAAGCGGACCGCGCTGCTGCA
>JACQXP010000491.1 GCA_016208645.1 Candidatus Methylomirabilota bacterium
CGCGACGGAGGGCGGCGGGACGGAGCGCGGCGCGCCCCGCCCCGCCGGCGCCTACTTCGTGGCGACGGGCACGATCTTGCCCTGCCGCCAGGTCACGAGGAGGTAGTCGTTCTCGTTGAGCGCGTCGTGCTCCTCCGGCGTGAACGGCCGCCGGTAGGTCTTGATGAGCCCGCGGTACTCACCGAGGCTCTCGAGCGCGTCCCGGATCCGGGATCCGTCGGCCGCGCCCGCCTTCTCGATCGCGAGGGCGACGAGGTGCATCGCGTCGTAGGCGTTGGCGGTGCCCACGGGCGCCAGGATGTCCTCGGGGCCCTTCAGCCCGTACTTCGTCTTCAGCGCCGCGATCACGCGCTCGCCCGCGGGCCCCTGCTTGCCGAAGAGCGAGTATGTCTGGACGAAGACCACCGACTCCGACAGCTCACCGGTCAGCTCGGCGAACCGGCCGCCGCTGATGCCCCAGTGCGAGACCATGGGCGCGTCCCAGCCGATCTTCGCCTTGCTCTTGACGACCTGCGCGCCCTCCGGGGCGTTGGCGACCATGACGATCGCGTCGGCGCCGCCCTGCCGGAGGCGCAGGAGCTGGGGGCTCATGTCGGGGTCGTTCCAGTTGAACTTCTCGATCCCGACCGGCTGGATGCCGGCCTTCGCGAACCACTTCGTCAGGCCCTCCTGGTTCGACGCGCCCCAGGGCGTGTTCTCGAGGATCACGCCCGGCTTCCCCTTCTTCAGGACCTGGGTGACGTGCTTGACCAGGAAGTGGTCGACGATGTCGTCGTTGGCCGACACGCGGAACATGAAGTTCGGGCTCCGGCCGTTGCGGGTGATCCCCGTCGCGGCCGCCCACGTCCCGACGTAGGGTACCTTCAGCTCGTGGAACACCGGCAGCATCGCGAGCCCCACCGGCGAGTGCAGGCCGCCGAAGACGGCGACGGCCTTCTCGCGCTCGATCACGTCCCGCGCGGCGGTCACGCCCTTCGAGGGGTTGCCCTCCTCGTCGCGGATCGCGAGCTCGACCTTGCGGCCGCCGAGGAGGCCGCCCCGGGCGTTGATCTCGTCGATCGCCACCGTGAGGCCGCGCTTGATGGCCTCGCCCGAGAGGGCCGAGCCGCCCGACATGGCGGCGACCAGGGCGACGGTGATCGGCGGCTTCGCCTGGGTCCA
>JACQXP010000492.1 GCA_016208645.1 Candidatus Methylomirabilota bacterium
CGTCCAGCAACAGAAGCTCCGGCTGGATGATGAGGCCCCGGCCCAGGGCCACGCGTTGCCGCTGCCCGCCGGACAAGTCGCCCGGGTGGCGATTGCCGAATTGTTCCAGCCGCAAGAGGCGCAGCATCGCATCCACGCGCTCACGCGCCTCGTGCCGGGAGAGGTCCCGCAGGCCGTACGCCAGATTTCCCGCCACCGTGAGGTGGGGAAACAGCGCGTATTCCTGGAAGACCATCCCCACGCGCCGGAGATGCGGGGGGACGTGGATGCCGGCGGCCGCATCGAAGAGGGTGCGCCCGTTCAGCCGGATCCAGCCCCGGTCTGGGCGGCGGAGGCCTATCAGGCAGAGCAGCGTGAGGCTCTTGCCCGCGCCGGATGGGCCGTAGAGCGCCGTGACCCCGCGATCCGCCGTGAGGCCCGGCGTCAGAAGGAAACCGTCCAGGCGGTACTCGAAGGCGAGTTCGAGCATCAGAGGCGCACCCGGGGCAGCCGGCTCAGGATGAACAGGAGGGCGGTGACGATACCGATGGTGGTGAGGGCCAGGGCGTTGGCCTGCGCCAGGTCGTTGGCCTGCACCGCGTCGTAGATGGCCAGTGGCAACGTCTGAGTACGGCCGGGAATACTGCCGGCCAGCATGAGGGTGATGCCGAACTCGCCCATGCCACGGGCGAAGGCCAGGATGAGGCCGGCCAGGATCCCGCGCCAGGCCAGGGGAAGCGTGACGGTGAGGAAGACGCTGGCCGCGGGCCGCAACGTTCGGGCGGCTGCCTCGATTCGTGGGTCCACGGACTCGAAAGCCGCTTGAGCGGCTTTGACCACCAACGGAAGCGAAGCGACGGTGGCGGCGATCACTGCCGCCCGCCAGGTGAAGACGATCTCCAAACCCGCGGCCTCCAGACTTGCGCCCAGGGGGCCGGATCGGCCCAGGAGCAGCAGCAAGTAGAAGCCCACCACGGTGGGGGGCAGGACCAGCGGAAGGACGACGACCGATTCGAGGAGCGTCCTGCCGGGGAAACGCCTGCGGGTCAGCAGCCAGGCGAGTCCGACGCCGAAGAGACCCGCAAGAAGGGTGCTCAGCGTGGTGACTTGAAGGGAAAGAACGATCGGGAAGAGTTCCATGAGCCCCTCAGAATTCTCCCGGCAGAAGGAATCCGAAGCGTTTCATTATGGGCCGGCCCTGCGGCCCGTTCACGAACCGGATGAACGCCCGAGACAGGCCTGGCTGTCGGGAACGCGCCGTAACCGCCGCGGCCTGGATGGTCGGTTTGTGGAGGTTCGGATCAATCATGGTGTATCGGACTTCAGGGACATCCGCCACCGAGAGCGCGATGATCGCCGCGTCCACATTACGAGTCTGCAGGAATTGGAGGGCCTGGCGGATGTTTTCACCGTACACCAGCTTGGGCTGAACCTGTTCCCATACGCCGGTGGATAGCAGAGCCTCGCGGGCGGCCATTCCGTAGGGAGCGTGCACCGGGTTGGCGATGGCGACTCGTCGCACGTCATCTCGGATCAGGTCCCTCAGGGCCGCGAGGGGCGGTCGGTCCCGGTGGGTGGCCAGCACGATCTGGCCCCGGGCGTAGGTCTCGACGCTGTCGGCGAGGACTGCACCCTTCGCGCGGAGGTCCTCCACGTAGGCGACGTTGGCCGCGAAGAATACGTCCACGGGTGCACCGTGCTGTATCTGCTGGGTAAGCTGCCCCGTGGATCCGAAGGTCAGGATCACCCTGGCCTGATGCTTCTGTTCGAAGAGAGGCGCGATCTCGCGAAGGGCCAGCATCAGATCCGCCGCCGCCGCGATGACCAGCTCCGGACGGGGGCTGCCCGGCAAAGCCTGGCTCGCGGAAATCCCCTCGAGGGCAAGCAGCGGCGAAATCGTCAGGTACAGGGCAAGAAACCACGTCGGACCTCGAGCCACACGCCTCTCCGGTGAGTGATGTATTTCGGCACCATATCAAGGCAGGTAGGACGGGTCAAGGAATCAGCGGTCCGGGCACAGAGCGCGATAGGCGCATGGAGAGTCGAGACCTGAGAGCCGAGAGCCGTGAGCCGAGCGGAAAAAACAAGACGCCCCGCGACATTGCGGGGCGTTTGGGCATCCGAAGATGAGGGACGACCTTACTGGGTTCTTGTCGTTTTGGCCTTGGGGGCCCGGGCCCGGCGACTCTTCCGCACGCGCTTCGCCTTCCGCTTGCCGGGCTTGGCGGCGGGCTTTTCGGCCGAGACGCCGGGGGCTGGAGACGGCACGGGTGGCGGAGTCTGGGTCTGGGCCAGCGCCTCCCCGGCGAACACCAGGGCCACGAGACCGGCGACCAGGATGGAGGACAGCCTCTTCATGGGTCTTCGCACCTCCTGTGGGAGGTGAGGGAACCGCAAATCGGTGTCCGGTACCTTATCCTGACGGGCGGAAGCATAACAAGGGGCCTCGGGGGTGCTTCGCTTTGGAAAGTCGATAAAGCCACTAAAGCCGCAACCTCCCCCTCTCCGCGCTAGCCAGCGCGCAACGCTCTTGCGCGCGTCCGCGTTGAGCGCGTGGTTAGACGACGGGGTGCGGCTTGGCGGCGACCAAGCCCTTGGGAGACGAGGGAAAGCACGAGCGAGTTCAGCGAAACGCCTTCGGCTTGGGCTTGCGCAATCAGTCGGGCGTGCAGCGAGCGCGGTACGCGCTGAACGAAGCGCCCGCTCACCGCGGAGAACGGTTTGGGAATCGGGTCGCCGAATTCACGCGCAACTTCCAGCCAGGAGGCCAGCGCATCGCGTCCATTCTCAATGGCTTGTTCCGGCGTGGCGCCATCGGACCGGCAGCCCGGAAGGTCGGGAAAGGTAATGGCGTATCCGCCTCCCTCGTCCTTGGAGAGCGGGCGAATTTCAAACGGATATTCGAATGCAGGCTTCTTCATTCGGCAACACCTTCTTCGACGAGACGCACAAACTTCCTAACGTAGACGGGCTTGATTGGTCGCCGGGCAGGCACGCTGAGCTTCGCCCCGCTCGGGTGGCGAAAGATCACATGGCTCCCGCCTGGCTGCCGATAAACGAGCCCGAGCGCATCGGCGACCATCTTGAGACTCTCGATGCGCCAATCGCGTGGATTGGCCTTCATTTGTTCGAGAGTCTTTGTGGCCCGGGTCACAGAGGGATGATACTACAGGTGACACTACACATCAAGCACATTCTCCTCAGAGGGGTTCCGTCGTCTAACAGGTTCCTGAAAAATTATTTTCGGGGGTCGTCCCCGAGGGCCTCAGAAGTACCGCAGCCGAACCAACGAATGGTTCGGAGAATCGCTCTGACGGCTCAGGATTCACGGTCGGCTGGTGTTGGAGCTCCAATCTGCATTCTGACGGGTCGGCGCTTGTGGGGATTTCGCGTACTACCCGAACGGGTGTTTCAGCATCCTGCTAACGTTCGCGCTGACCTGCGGGCCGGACTGGCGCGGGTCGTGCTGCGCTCTTTGCACGGCCAGTGACAGGACGGGCCGGCAGGTCCAGCCCGTGGTTAGCCCGCACACGGGCTTCTCGAGCCAGTTCGTGCGAAATACGCTCTGCCAGGAATACCTTCAGGAGAGACTGATACGGCACGTCACGCCTGTTCGCCAAAACCTTCAATTCCGCCAAGAGACTGGCCGGGAGGCGAAGCGAGATAGTCTCGGTGGAGGGCTTGAGATTGGGGAAGACCGCAACTCGGGCCCGACTCCAATCCACGTAGTCGGCCGTGTCGTGAGTCTCCCAGAAGGCGCGCTCGTCCGCCTCAGACTCAAAGCGTGGGATCAGCTTGAATTGCTTGCGCTTGGGCATAGGATTTCCTCTCCCGCCGGCTCATGGGCCTCGCCGAGATCACCCGAAGCAAGGAACCGCGCAAGGTGAAAGCCACCGCCAAGAGACGACCGAGATCGGTGCGACCCAGCGCGAAATACCGTCCCTCAGCGCTCGGGTGCTTGGGACTGCCCGCCACAATAAGTGACGTTATCCGGGACGTTGTTGACTCAGTGGACTTTTGGC
>JACQXP010000493.1 GCA_016208645.1 Candidatus Methylomirabilota bacterium
CAAGACGCCAAGTCCGCCAAGAAACTCCCCGATATTCTAGCCCTGACGGGGGAAGCGTCGATCGTCGCCTCGGAACAGTTTGCCCCGGCATCCGCCCCCAGATTCTTCTGGGCTGACGTACCGTTGCGTTCTTGGCGACCTTGGCGGTGAAATATTTGGGCTGTACCGGGCCCGGGAGGAACAGGGGATGCGAACTCATGCAGCCATGAGCTACAGCGCGCTGACGGAGTATCGAACCTCCTGCACCTTGCCTTCCCGGAATCGAATCGTCAGGATCTTTTCCATTCCAGATCGGAGAAGCGACGGCGGGACGTGATAGCGGTAGGCCCACTCCTCGTCGCCCCGGGTGAAGACCTTGGTCTGGGGATGCCCCAGGAGGTTCACCACGTCCTCCGGCGTGTGGACGCCGGAGCGGATCTGGCCGATGCGCTGCTCGTTGAAGTCCTGACCCTGGGTGTTGTACATCCGCTGGGGCTCTCCGGTGATGGCCGCCGCGCCGCCGGCCGCGGTCATGAGCAGGACCGCCGCAGGCCCGCAGCCCAGGCCCGGCAGCAGGGCCAGGACCCCCAGCCCGATTCCCCCCAGCCCGCCTCGCCACCCTGCCTCTGAACGCCTCATCCCTTCCCTCCCGAGCCGCGCCGCTGCTGCGCCACGTAGTCCTCCACGAGACGGGTCACCAGGGTCTTCACGGTCGTGTCCTGTTCCAGGGCCAGGATGCGGAGGGCCTTGACCAGGTGCGCCGGGAGCTTGGCCTGGAGCAGCCGCTCGGTTTCCGCCGTCTCCGTCGTCTTCCGCTGCCTGCGTCCGGGCATGGGTGAGGTTCTCCGATATGGGAGAATACTAATATGTCTGAATGCAAAGATTGTCAACATATATTGAAGCATGAGCTGACGGGCGGGAATTTCCCTTGACACCCGCCGCAGCCACTGGTAGGTATTCGAACGTTCGTTCGAATCCTTGCCTTCCCGGTGACCGCATGCGACCCGACCCCTCCAACGGACAGACTGGCGAGACCCGACAGACGTACGACCAGAAGCTGGAGTTCGTCCTCCAGCGCGCCGCCGAGGTGTTCGCCGAGCGTGGCTTCCACCGGGCCTCCATCCGGGACCTGGCCCGGGCCACCGGGATGAGCCTGGCCGGGCACTACTACTACTTCCAGAGCAAGAACGAGGCCCTCTTCCGCATCTGCGAACACGTCCTCCGGCTGATCCTGGAAATCTTCGAGGAGCGGGCCAAAGCGATTGACGACCCCCTGGAGCGCCTGCGCCTCCTGGTCTTGACCCACCTGGAGATCTCCCTCAGCCACATGCGGGAGATGAAGGTCCTCTCCCACGAGGCCGAATCCCTGCGGGGCGAGTATCTGGCGAGGATCCGCCAGACCAAGAAGCGCTACTACGACAGCCTGGTGTCCATCCTGCGGGAAATCCGGGGGGACCGGCGGGGCAACGGGCGGGAGCTGCGCCTGGCCGCCATGACCCTGTTCGGCAGCATGAACTGGATCTACACCTGGTACCGGCCCGAGGTGGATGGGGATGCCAAGCGACTGACCGATGTCATGCTGGGAATCTTCCTGCGGGGCTTCCTGGGCGGCGACGGCGCCCCGGCGCGCCGCGCGGGCCGGACGCCGCGGCACCGGTCGAGGTAAGGCGGCGAACAGCGCGAAAGGAGTGACCCATGTCCCTGGTCGAATATCGAACGGAGAAGGGTCTTGCCATTCTGGAGTTGAACGACCCACCGGCCAACACCTATACGTACCAGATGTTCCGGGAGTTCGACGAGGCGATCCTTCAGGCCCGCTTCGACGACGAGGTGCACGTCCTGGTGGTGCGGGGGAAGGGGGAGAAGTTCTTCTCGGCCGGCGCCAACATCAAGATGCTGTCGGA
>JACQXP010000127.1 GCA_016208645.1 Candidatus Methylomirabilota bacterium
CGGTCCACGAGGCCGCCGATCACGCTCGCGAGAGCGCCCTCCATCCCAGCGACGACGATGATCACGCGCGCCCGCCGCATCTGCGCGCGGTGGCGCAGCACGCGATGCAGGCCGGCGACACCCGCGTCGTAGGCGCTCAGGACGCGACTGCCGAGCGCGCGCAGCGTCTCGACGGCTTCCTCGGCGACCGGGATGTCGGACGTGCCGGCGGTCATGACCAGCACCGACCCGCGCGTCGGCTTGGGCGGGCGGCGGGTCACGGTGATCACGCGCCCGGCTTCGTTGTAGCGGGCGAGGGGCACGGCGGCCTGTACCGCCGCGAAGACGTCGGGCGCCGCGCGGGTGGCGAGGACGTTGGCGCCGGACGCGAGAAGCCGTCCAATGATCGTCACGACCTGCGCCGGGGTCTTGCCCTGGCAGAAGATCACCTCGGCCTGGCCCTGGCGCAACCCGCGGTGGTGGTCGATTGCAGCGAACGGCAGCTGCTCGGTCGGCCAGTGCTTCAGTCGCTCGAGCGCCCCCGCGACCCCGAGCGAGCCGTGGCGGACCTCCTGGAGCATCTTTTTAAGATCGTCACGGTTCATGCCGGGCGGGATTATACCAGAGGGTGGACGCAGGGCGTCCGACGCGGCCCTGTGTGCTATAGTCGGCCACCGAAACGTCGCTGACTACGATGCTCAACCGCTGGCATGCTGAAGAACGGGAGGTCATCCTCCATCAGCTCGGCACCGACCCCGTGCGCGGTCTCGCGCCCGCCGAGTCGAGCCGACGGTTGCGCGAGCACGGCTCGAATGTCATGCGCGAACCGCGCCGCTCCCCGGCCGGGCCGCTGCTGGTTCGCCAGTTCACCGATTCCCTGCTTCTGGTGCTGCTGCTCGCGTCAGGGGCGGCTGGGTATCTGGGTCATTGGCCAGACTCGATTGCCATCGGCGCGATCGTGGTTCTCAACGGTTTACTCGGATTTTTCCAGGAGTACCGCGCCGAGCGCGCCCTGGCGGCCCTCTCGCGGTTGAGCGCGCCATCGGCGCGAGTCGTGCGCGGCGGCAAGTCGTTCCTGATTCCCGCGGACGACCTCGTGCCCGGCGATCTGGCGGAGGTGGCGCAGGGTGATCGGGTAGCGGCCGACATGCGTCTGTACGCCGCGCAGCGGCTCTTCACCGACGAGGCTGCAA
>JACQXP010000515.1 GCA_016208645.1 Candidatus Methylomirabilota bacterium
AAGAGTAACCGCGTCCAGGCCGACCAGGTCATGTGGCTGCTGTATGACGCCCTCACCCAGCTCTCCGCCGACGGGACCGAGATGCAGCCCGGGCTGGCCGAGCGGTGGGAGCAGAGCGCCGACGGCCTCACCACCACCTTCACCCTGCGGCGCAATGTCCGGTTCCATGATGGCACCGTCCTGGACGCCCACGCGGTGAAGGTGAGCTACGAGCGCCAGTTCCTCCCCGGCTCCCCCTTCTACGCCACCACGCCGCCCAACGCCTACGAACGGGTGCTGGCAGGCCTAGTCAAGGAGGTTCAGGTCCTGGACCCCCTGACCGTCGCCATCACCCTCCACTATCCCCGGCCGCAGCAATTCGCCCTCGTGAAGATCGTGAGTCCCGCGGCCCTCACCCGCCACGGGCTTCACCTGACGCGCACGCCGGTGGGGACCGGGCCCTTCCGCCTGGAACGGTGGGAGGGTGATCGCATTGTCCTGAGCCCCGCCCCCGATTCCTGGCATGGCCGACCCCGGCTGGACCAGGTCGTCTTTCCCATCGTGGCGGATACCCAGGCGGCCATGACGCGGCTGGAGGCCGGGGAATTCGATCTCGTCCCCGAGGTGCCGCCGCACCTGTTCGAGCGGCTGGCCGCCAACCCGCTCATCCGGCTGGTCAAGGTAGGCGGCCTGAACGTCCGGTTCCTGGGGCTGCAACTGGAGCGCCCCGCCCTGCAGGACCGCCGCGTGCGCGAGGCCGTCGCCCGAGCCGTGGATCGGGAGCGCCTGGCCGCCTTCCTGGGACGCGGCGCCATGCTGGCGGCCCGCGGTCCCCTGCCGCCGGCCAGCCTGGGCTACGATCCGAAACTCCGCCAGCCGGCGCATGACCTCCGGCGCGCCCGCGCCCTCCTCCGAGAGGCGGGTCAGGGGACGGGCCTCAGCCTGCGCCTCCTGTATAACGCCTCGCTGGAGCTCTGGTCCGAGGTGGTGCAGGCCGTCCGATCCGACCTCCGCAAGGTGGGGATCACCGCGGAACTCGTCCGGACCCCGGACTGGAAGACCTTCCACGAGGAGCGGAGGAAGGGCGAGCACGACCTGTACCTCTACGGCTGGACCGTGAGCACACCGGATCCCGAGCGGTTCCTGGCTCCGCTCTTTCACTCGAAATCCCCGGACAACTTCGGGCACTTCGCCAACCCGAAGGTGGACGAGCTTCTGACGCAGGCCCGGCAGCCCATGGAAGAGGCCCATCGCCTCCGGCTGTACCGCGACGCGACCCGGCTGATCCTGAGGGATGTGCCGGCCGTGTTCCTCTTTCACCAGATCAATTTCGCGGCCCTCCACGCCCGCGTCGCCGGGCTGACCCTGAACCTCTACGGGTTGCCGCAGGACAAGCTCGCCACCGTGGAGATCCGCTGAGGCAGGACCGGCGTGGGACGTCTGCATGCGCTGCGGCGAGGGTACGGGCGACTGCCCCTGCAGACCCGCTTCGCCCTCCACATCATCCTGCTGGTCGCGGTCCTGTTCGCCCTCCTGATCCCCGCCGTCCTCCTGATCCAGGAGTCCGCCATTCTGGGGACGGCCCGCGAGAACGGCCTGCGTCTGGTCACGATCTTCGCCTTCAGCAGCGTCCCCGCCCTGGTGGCGGATGATTTCCTCGGGCTCCGCCAGTTGGTCAACAGCCTGGGGCGGGAGGGGGACGTCCGGTACGCCATGCTCCTGGATCTCGATGGCCGGGTCCTGATCCATACGCGGGTGAACGAGACCGGGGCGAAGTACCAGGATCCCCTGACCCGGCGGGCCCTGGCGGCCCCCGGGCCCCTCTTCCTGGAAACCCGCTCCCCGCCGGGGGAGATCCTCTACGACTTCGCCGCGCCCGTCCTGGTCCTGAATCAGCGGCGGGCCGTGGCGCGGATCGGCATCTCTATCGGCGATGAGCTGCGCCTCATCCGGCGCACGCGCAACACGATTCTCAGCCTGGGGGTGTTCACGCTGGTGGCGGGCCTGGTCTGGGCCCACCTCCAGGCGCGCCGGCTGACCCGCCCGATCCAGGCGCTGGCCTTTGGCGCCCGCGCGGTGGCGCGGGGGGATCTGGCGCACCGCATCACGCTCCACCGGCAAGACGAGCTGGGGCAGCTCGCCGAGGCGTTCAACCGGATGGCCGAGTCCTTGCGGGTCCGCTTCGACGTGGACCGGGAGCTCTCCTCCACCCTGAACCTCCAGACCGTGCTGGCGACCCTGGTGCGGCATGCGCAGCGACTCTGCGAGGCGGACCTGGCCTTCCTGGCCTATCGCGAGCGCGACGCCGCGCGTGCCGGCGTGGCCGCCTGTGCCGGCGCATCCGGGACGGCCATCCATCACTGGATCATCCAGCCAGGGCTGGGACGCGCCGGCTGGGTCCTGCGGGAGGGCCGGATATTTGCCGCGCCCCAGCCTGCGCCGGACATGGACCCGGACGAGGCCCGGGTCCTGGCCGAGGAGGGACTGGCGGCCCTGATCCTGGTCCCCATCCGCCTCCAGCAGACCTGCGTCGGGGTCCTGGGCGTCGGCCGGCGGCAGGCAGGGGAATTCGGCGAGGGGACGGTCGAGACCCTGGAGCGGCTGGCCGACCAGGCGGCCGTGGCGCTGGCCAACGCGCTGGCCTATCGCGAGATCGAACTGCTCAACCTGAGCCTGGAGACCAAGGTGGCCGACCGCACCCGGGAGCTCTCCGAGGCGAACACCGCCCTGGAGGCGTCGCACCGCCAGCTCCAGGCCCTCGATCGCCTGAAATCCGAGTTCGTGTCCAGCGTCTCCCACGAGCTCCGGACGCCCCTGACGGCCATCCGGATGGCCGTGGACAACCTCCTGGATGGCGTCACCGGCGAGATCACCCCGATCCTCCAGCGGTACCTCACCCGGATCAAGAACAACACAGACCGCCTGGTCCGCCTCATCACGGACCTCCTGGATCTGTCGCGGATCGAGGCGGGGCGCATCGAGCTGCACCGCACGGCGGTCCCCGTCGCGGAGATCATGCAGGAGGTCGCGGAGAGCCTGCGGCCCATGGCCGCGCAGAAAGGCGTGGAGCTGGCGGTGGTGCCGGTCGGATCGCCGCTCCTGGTCTTCGCGGACCGGGACAAGCTTCAGCAGATCCTGATCAATCTGGTGGAGAACGCGGTGAAGTTCACCTCCTCCGGCGGGCGCGTCACGCTGCGCGCCTACCAGAAGGCAGAAAGCACAACGCAGAAAGCAGAAGGCGGCGAGCAGCAGGCAGCAGACGCATCCGTACTGCCTTCTGCCGGCTGCCTTCTGCCTTCTGTCGTCATAGAGGTGGAGGATACGGGCCAGGGCATCCCGCCCGAGGAACTGGGGGCCATCTTCGAGAAATTCCATCAGGTCCGCCGCGACGGACAGGGAAAGGCCCAGGGGACGGGCCTCGGCCTGTCCATCGCCAAGAGCCTCATTGAACTCCACGGCGGACAGATCTGGGTGGACAGCGAGGTCGGACGGGGGAGCCGCTTTGTCTTCACCCTGCCTGCGGCCGATGCCCGGCCCATTGCGGAACTCCGGGGCGAGGCCGGGAGACGACCATGACCAGACCGCGCAGCCGGATCCTCGTGGTGGACGACGACCCGGATATCCGGGAGCTCCTGTCGGACCGCCTGCGGCTCATGCAACTGGAGGTCACGTGTGCCGCCGACGGCCAGGAGGCCCTGGCGCTCCTCCGCCAGGAAGCCCCGCCGCTCACGCTCCTCGACCTCCAGCTCCCGCGCCTGAACGGGATGGAGGTCCTCCAGGCCATCCGCCGCGAGGGACTGGAGACGACGGTGATCGTCATCACGGCCTCGGGGAGCGTGGAGCGGGCCGTGGAGGCGATGCGCGCCGGCGCCTACGATTTTCTTCCAAAGCCCCTGGACCCCGCCCACCTGGAGGTGGTTATCAACAAGGCGCTGGAGCGGGATTCGCTGCGCGAGGAGAACCGGCTGCTCCACGGGGAGCTGGACAGCCTGGACCGGCCAATGATCGGGGAGAGCCCGGCCATCCAGGATGTGGCGCGGACCGCCCAGCAGGCCGCCGCCAGCAACGCCACCATCCTGCTCCGGGGGGAGAGCGGCACCGGGAAGGAGATCCTGGCCCGGGCCATCCACCGGTGGAGCCCGCGGCGCAACCACCCCCTCGTCACCGTGAACTGCGTGGCCCTCTCGGAAGAGCTGCTGGAGAGCGAGCTGTTCGGCCACGAGAAAGGCGCCTTCACGGGCGCCCACCAGCGGAAGCAAGGCAAGGTCGAGCTGGCCGACGGCGGGACGCTCTTCCTGGACGAGATCGGGGACATCCGTCCGGCCCTGCAGGCGAAGCTCCTCCGGCTGCTCCAGGAGCAGGAGTTCGAGCGGGTGGGAGGCACGCGGCCCATCCGGGTGGACGTGCGCTTCGTGGCCGCCACCAACACCGACCTGGAGCGGGTCATGAAGGAGGGCGCCTTCCGGCAGGACCTGTACTACCGGCTGAACGTGGTGAGCCTCACTCTCCCCCCGCTCCGCGAGCGGAAGGGTGACCTGGGGGCGCTGGCCCGGCACTTTGTGGAAAAGTACAGCGCCGAGCTGAAGCGGCCGGCCAAGCCGATCTCGCCCGCCGCCATGGCCATCCTGGCCCGGTCCGACTGGCCGGGCAACGTCCGCGAGCTGGAGAATGCCATCGAGCGGGCGGTGGTACTGTCCACCGGCGCCGAGATCGCCCCCCGGGACCTGCCGATCCTCCGGGGCGAACCGGACGAGGACACACCCGCGGAGGCCGGCGGCACCTACCACGAGGCCGTGCTGCAGTTCAAGCGGGAGCTCCTGCGCTCCGCCCTGGACCGGGCCCAGGGGAACCAGACCCGGGCGGCCGAAGCATTGGGCCTGCAGCGGACCTACCTGTCGCGCCTGCTGAAGGACCTCGGCGTTCGGAATCGCGACGAGTAGGCTCGCTGATTGATCCCGTTCGGCGGCAGGTGCCAGTAGGCGACCCAGGGCCGCTCGGGCTGCCCGGAGAGTGCGCGAACAGGCAGTTCCATCTCCACCTCGAATACCTGCGCCTCGGCCTCGGCGAGCTCTCCCAACAGTCGGAGCTCCTGATCCGGTGACCACGCCTCGGGTTCGTCGAACATCACCAGCCTCCTTACTGGACTGTCGGGCATTGTTTGCTGAACGGTCCGGACCATCCAGCGCCGCCACGCCGGCCGGGTAGTTGCGGATTTCCGATGGTGGATCGCATTGGTGCAGACCCTTCAGTCGAAAATCAGCGATCGCAAATCTTGGTCACCTCTCGGGATGCGCGGCCTCCAGCGTGGCGATTCGGTTTCGCAGCCGCTCGACCTCCTGCTTCTGGTGAAGCGCGGCGCGCCGGTGGCGGAGCGCCTTGTGGACGGCCAAGACCACGAGATTGTGGTCCAGCCCCTTGACGATGAAGTCGAAGGCCCCGAGCTTGAGGGCCGCGATGGCGTTCCGGGAGCTGGCGTGGGCGGTGAGCATAATCACCGGGAGGTCAGGGTCCTTGGCCCGCAGGCGCTCCAGGACCTCCAGGCCCGACATCCCGGGCATCATGATGTCCAGGATCACTACCTCCACCGGGTGGCGGCGGGCGAGCTCCAGAGCCTCAGCGCCATGGCTGGCGGTCGCGACCTGGAAGCCGTGTTCCGCTAGCAGGCCCCCGTAGAAGTCCCGGGTCAGGGCCTCATCGTCTACTACCAGGACGGACGGCGCCGGGGGAGGCGCCGGCGGCGCCACGGCGACGAGGCTGGCCAGGGTCTCCCGTCGCCGCACGTGGCGGGCCGCTTCCAGCTCGTGCAGGTAGGCCAGTGTCCGGTCAAGCTCCTGGCGGATGTTCCGTACTTTCAGCATGGCCTGGGCGCGGGCCCGCAGCTCCTCGGGGTCGAACGGCTTGGTCAGGTAGTCATCGGCGCCCCGCGTCAGGGCCCACTCCTTGGCTTGAACGGCCCCCAGGGCCGTTACCGCGATGACGGGCACGGCGGCTGTCCGGGGATCTTCCTTCAGCCGCTGGCAGACCTCGAAGCCGTTCATCCCCGGCATCACGAGGTCCAGGAGGATGAGGTCAGGCGGCTGCGCCTTAGCCTGCGCCAGGGCGGCCGGGCCCCCGTCTGCCTGCTCCACGAGGTACCCGGCCGCCGTGAGAATCGCCTCCAAGAGTTCCCGATTGGTCTCCTCGTCATCCACCACCAGGATCGTCTCCGCCATGCGGGCGCCCCTCTCTCTTGCCTGCTCCTCTGCTTCTTCTCTTTTCCTCACGCTCCACGCCTCACGTTTCACGCCTCACGCCCGCCGATCCGGCAAATGGCAGAGTGAAGGCGAAGGTAGTCCCGCGACCCTTGCCCTCGCTCTCCACCCAGATCCTTCCGCCGTGAAGCTCCACCAGCTTCTTCGTGAGGGCCAGACCCAGGCCGGTCCCCCGTTTCTCCGGCGCGCGCCCGGCATCCAACTGGCCGAACTCCGTGAACAGCTTCGGGATGTCCTCGGCCTTGATGCCGAGCCCCGTATCGGTCACCTCTATCACCAAAGAAGGCCACCCAGGGGGTACCCGGCACTCGGCAGCAGGCAGCTTTTCTCCGGAAGGCAGAAGGCAGCCGGCAGAAGGCAGTACGCATGCGTCTGCTCCCTGCTGCTCGCCGCCTTCTGCTTTCTGCTTTGTGCCTTCTGCCTTCTGGAAGGCCCGGAGGGTGATCCTGCCGCCCGCCGGCGTGAACTTGATGGCGTTGCTCAGGAGGTTGAACAGGATCTGCCTGAGACGAACCGGGTCCGCCAGCACGGGGGGGAGGTCTGGCGGGATGTCCGAGGCCAGGGCGACCCCGGCCTTCTCTGCCTGGGGGCGGGCCAGGGCCAGGGTCGCCTCGATGGCCTCGTCCAGCGGCACCGGCTTCCGGACCAACTGGATCTTGCCCGCCTCGACGCTGCTTTTCGTTGAAGGGACCGGACCCCTGTCCTTGTAGAAGTTCCGAGAAGCCCAAGATGGAATTGAGGGGTGTGCGTAGCTCGTGGGACATGGTGGCGATGAAGGCCGACTTGGCGCGGCTGAGATCCTCAAACCGTTGCCGCTGCCTCGACTCTTCCTCCAGCCGCTTCATCTCCGTGATATCCCGGGCGACATGCACGCAGCCAAATGGCCGACCCTCGGCATCGAGAAGAGGCGCAGTAGTGATCAGGAAGGTGCCACCGAGATGTGGGTCTTCGACTTCCAGGGTGGTTGGTTTGCCAGTGACCAGGGTCTGGGCGTGGGGACATCCTGGCCAGGGAGCATCAGTCCCATGGAGCGCGGCGTAGCAATGCTGGCCAATCACTTGTTCGGGCGACGCGCGCAACCGCTCTGCGAGGGCGCGGTTGACCCGGACCAGACGGTTCTCGGCGTCAATGATCGCCACCAGGTCGGGAATGGAATCGAAGGTATTCTCCCACTCCGCCTTCGCCCGAGAGACCTGATCGAAGAGCTGCGCGTTCGCGATGGCCGCGGCCGAGAGGTCGGCCATACTCTGGCAGAAACGCAGCTCGTGGTCGGAGAGGGTCCGGCCCCGGCCCACGTACCCGAGGCTGATCGCCCCAATGGTGTGTTCACGGACGAGGAGAGGCAGGACAATCAGGGAGCGAAGGCCCACGGGTTCCAGGTGTTCCCGGACCGATGCCAGCAGTGGTTCCGCGAAGACATCCGGGATCACCAGGGGCCGCCGCGTCCGTGCCACCTCCTGGATCTCGGGATAACGGTCCGGCGACAGGTCAAGATGGCGGAGCCAGGGATCCGCTTTCGAGCCGTCGTAACCCACGCACAAGCGGCAGCGGGTCGCATCTGGTGCATCCATCAGGCCGACCATGGCGCGCTGGGCGCCGAGGACCCGGGCCAGCCGTTTCAGGAGCTCCTGCAACCGGTCGTCCAGGTTCAGACTGGAACTGGTGAAGCCACTCGTGTCGTGGAGCGCTTTCATGGCCGTGAGCTGCCAGGCGGCCGCGGCGTAAAGCTGGGCAGTCCCGACAGAGGCGCAGACCTGCTCGCTTATGCAGGCAAGGAAGTCCATCTGTTCCACCGTGAGCGGGCGCACGTCATGCCTCCCCACGCTAATGGCCCCCACGACCCGCCCCCGCGGACCGGAGAGAGTTGGCGATTATGGTCCGTAGGTCGGTCTGCTCTCCCGCGGCCTCCAGGGCGCTCGCCAGGGCCAGGGCCTCCTCACGCATCTCGTGGAGGATGACGCGCTCAGCCGCCCTCCGGCCCTCCCGGTACTCCCAGACGAAGCCAAGGCCCGCCGCCACGATCGCCACCGGGACGAGGGTGGCCACGGCGATCTTCAAGACGAGGCGGCTGCCGAAGAGCCTCACACTTCTCCGCTTGGGCTCTTCCATTTCAGCTCCTTGGGCTGAGGAACCGGCGCAGGGTTTCCCGGAAGACTCTCGCGTCCAGGGGCTTGGTCAGGTACCCATCGGCCCCGGCCGCGCGCACCTTGAGGTCGTCGCCCTTCATGGCGGAGCCCGTGAGGGCCAGGACGGGAATGGCCGCCGTGACCGGATCGGCCTTGAGCCGGCGGATGGCCTCGTACCCCGTCATCCCCGGGAGCTGGAGATCCATCAGGATCAGGTCCGGCCCCACGGCCGCCGCTAGGCGGAGGCCGGCCTCGCCGGACGTGGCCGCAAGGACCTGGTTGCCCTCCTGCTCCAGCAACGCGGTGACCAGTTCCAGGCTCATCGAGTGGTCCTCCACCACCAACACGCGCCGTCCCATGGCCCTCCCTCCCGGGTTCACCCCGAACCCATGTCGTTCGCGACCGCCCGAAACGCCCTCACGATCTGTGGGTCCCACCAGCCCTGGCCGACCTCAGCCTCGAGGGTCTCCAGGGCCGTGACCCGCGGCAAGGCCCGGCGGTACGGACGGTCCGTCGTCAGGGCGTCGAAGACATCCACCACCTGAATGATCCGGGCCGTTAGCGGAATCGTCTCCCCCCGGAGGCCGTCGGGATAGCCCGACCCATCCTGCCGCTCGTGGTGGTGGCGGATGATGGGCCACACCGCTTGGAGCGAGCGGAGGGGTCGGCAGATCTCCTCCCCGATGACGGCGTGGCGTTGCATGACCCCCCGCTCCTCGGGCGTGAGCGAGCCAGTCTTCAGCAGGATGGCGTCGGGGACAGCCACCTTCCCCAGATCGTGCAGGTACGCTCCTCGCTGCAGGGCGGACAGGTCCTCCTCCGGAAGGCCCAAGAGCTGGCCCAGCGCCACGGCGTAGTCGGTCAGGCGCTCACAGTGCCCCTGGGTGTACGGGTCCCGGCCCTCGATGCTCCGGCCCAGGGTACACAGGACCGCCTCCGCGTGCTCCAACTCGTCGAGAAACACCTTCATCCGGAGGAGGGCACGGATTCGCGCGCGGAGTTCCCCCGGGCTAAAGGGCTTCCCCAGGAGGTCGTCCGCCCCGGCCTCGATCCCCTGGATCTTGTGCTCGTCCCCGATCCCCGTGATGAGGACCACGGGGATCAACCGTGTGGCCGGGTCGGCCTTCAGCCGGCGGCAGACCTCGAACCCATCCAGGCCGGGCATGGTCACATCCGAGAGGAGGAGGTCGGGCGGCTGGACAGCCACCGCGGCCAGGGCCGCCTTTCCATCGGGCACCGCCACGGCGTCGTACCCGAGGTCCCCGACGAGGCCTGACACCAGCTCCCGCATGTGCGGATCGTCGTCGGCGATGAGGATGCGGGCAGGTCGGCCGGCGCTGAGTGGAGGCCAAGGGTCTCCCCCCCGAGGGGGCGAAGGGGCCCCGGCCAAAGCCTCCGCAGGCGCCCCGGGCCCGATGAACGGCAGGACGAATGTGAAGGTGCTCCCCCGGCCCTCACCGGCCGATTCGGCCAAGATCCGGCCGCCATGCAGTTCCACGAGGCGCTTGGTCAGGGCCAGACCGAGGCCCGTCCCCTCGTGCTTATGGGCCCGCGTGGTCTCGAGTTGGGCGAACTCCTGGAACAGGCGGGGCAGGTCTTCCGACTTGATGCCGATGCCCGTGTCCGTCACCGCGATTTCCAGAAAGTCCGTGAGGGGTGAGGCGTAAGGCGTAAGGGGAGTTGACCCCGTTCCGCCGGTCCCAGCGGGCTCCGCCTTACGCCTGACGCCTGACGCCTTACGTGCTGTGAGCGTGATCCGCCCGCCTTCGGGCGTGAACTTCACCGCGTTGCTCAGCAGGTTGAAGAGAACCTGCTTGATGCGGACGGGGTCGGCCGTGAGGGGGGGGAGGTCGGGCGCGATCTCGGCCTGGATCTCCTGCCCCTTCTGGTGGGCCAGTCCCCGGGCGATGACCAGGAGATCCTCCAGGATACTCGCCACCGGGAGGGATTCGGGCTGGAGGACGACCTTGCCCGCCTCCACCTTGCTGAGGTCCAGGATGTCACCGATGAGGGCGAGGAGGTGCTTGCCCGATTGGTGGATGTGACCAAGGTAGCGGGCCTGCTTCTCGGTCAGCGGGCCGACCCGCTCGTCCCGGAGGAGCTCGGCGAAGCCGATGACCGCGTTCAGGGGGGTCCGGAGTTCATGGGACATGTTGGCCAGGAACTCCGACTTGTGGTGGGAGGCGGCCTGGAGCTGCTGGTTGGCTTCCTGGAGTTCCCGGGTCCGGTCCTCGACCTCGGCCTCCAACTGGAGTGCCGCCTGTCGCAACTCCTGGTACAGTTGCGCCTTCTCGATCAGGCCCGCGATGATCTCTGCGAAGCTGGTGAAGAGGGCCTCATCCTCAGCGGTGAAGGGCCCCGCCTTCTTCTCCGTCAGGTAGAGATGGCCGAGGACTACGCCCTTGGAGGCGATGGGGACCCCCAGGAAGCGCTTCATAGACGGGTGGTGGGGCGGGAACCCGTGGGCCCTCGGGTCTTGCGTGAGATCATCGAGGCGTAGTGGTCGGCCCTCTCGCTGAGGCACTCCTAGGATCCCCTTGCCTTCCGGAGGCCGGCCGATCCGCGCTGCCTCTTCCGGGCTCAGGCCGGTGTGGATGAATATCTGCGGCTTCCCGGCTTCATCCAGAACGCTGATAGCACCATATTGTGCCCCGATCACTGCGGCGGCCTGCTCGACCGCCTGCTGGAGGATGGCGTCCTGGAACCGCTCGCTGGTGAGAAGCTTGGTGGCCTGGTAGAACGCCTGGAGCTTGGTCAGGTGCTCTTGAGTCTTCTGCAAGAGCTGCGCGTTCTCCATCGCCACAGCGGCGTGGGCCGCCAGGGCGGTGAGGAGGGCCTCCTCGTGGGGAGTGAAAGCGCGGGGCCCCTGATCGGCCACGGTCAGCACTCCCAGCAGGCGGTCGCGGGCCAGCATGGGGACGCTGAGCACCCCCCCGACCCCATTGAGCACGGCCTCCTTCCGGTAAAGGGCGGCGCCAGCCAGCCGGATATCCGGAACGCTGACCGCCCGGCGCTCCGCAGCCGCCCGGCCGGGGATGTCGTGGCCCAGGCGGAAGCGAAGCCGGCTTACGACTTCCACCCTTCCGCCATACCAGGAGGCAGGGACCAGCTCGGAGCCGTCGTCGCTCAGGAGGGAGACCAGGGAGCGCTCCACCCTGAGGAGGCTGGCCGCGGCGTCGGCCACCTTCCGCAGGACCTGGTCAAGCTTCAGGGTCGAGGCGACCGCCTGGGCGATGCCGTTCAAGATAAGCAAAGCCTCCTTTTCGTCGGACAAGGCCTGCTGTGCGATGGCGCTCTCAATGGTGGGGGCGAGTTGGGTGAGATACCTCTCTCGCTTGACCACGTAGTCGGCAGCCCCCAGCTTCAGGGCCTGGACGGCCGTCTCCTCGTCGCCGTGGCCGGTGACCATCACCACGGGGAGGCGGATCCCCCGTTCCCGCAGCTCCTGAAGGATCTCCAGGCCATTCAGGTCGGGCATCCGGTAGTCCAGGAGGAGGAGATCGAATCCTCCGGCCTCGAGCTTCCGGAGGGCGGCAGCCCCCGTATTGGCGGTCTCAACGTGGAGGTGAGCCGCGTGGATCGCCAGGTGGCGCAGGGTGAGGTCCACGTCGGCGGGATCGTGTTCGGCGTACAGGACCCGGAGGCCGGAGGCCCGGCGGCTCCACTCGTGCCGGAACCGGCCCAGCGCCTCCCGGATCGCAGCCGGCAGGCGGTCCAAGTGGCCGGATTTCTTGATCACGTAATCGGCGGCCCCGGTTTTCAGGGCCGCCAGTGCCACCTCGTGATCCCCACTGCCCGTCACCATCACCACGGGGACCCCCGGGGCGGCGGTCAACACCTGCCGCAGGAGCTGGAGGCCATCCACGTCCGGCAGGCGATAGTCCAGGAGAACCAGGTCCATCCCTTCGCCCCTCAGGGTCTCCAGCGTCTCCCGGCCGGTGGCAGTGACGTGTACTTCCAAATCCGGGGCGTGCTGCCGCAAATGGCGGAGCGTCAACTCTCGATCCGCCGGGTTGTCCTCCGCATAGAGCACCCGGATGCTATCCATCAGGAACCTTCCTTCCCCCTCCTCGGGCCGTCTATGGGTCACCGGGGCCTTTCCCCTCGGGACCGGATCTTTCCGGCCGGGAGAGGTCTCGTGGGCTTGTCGTGGCCGCCGGAGGAGCGGTGTTGGTCAGCAGCCAGTACAGATCAATGCGCCCGACGACGTCGAGGAACTTGTCAAAGTCCACCGGCTTGACGATGTACGAATTGGCGCCCAGCTCGTAGCTGGTCCGAATGTCCGCCTCTTCCTGCGAGGTGGTGAGCATCACCACGGGAACCGTGCGGTAAACAAGATGTCCCTTGATTTCCCGAAGGACCTCGATCCCGTCCACCTTGGGGAGCCGGATGTCCAGGAGAATCAGTCCGGGGACCGGGGCATCCTGGGCGAAGCGACCCCGCTGGTAGACGTAGTCCAGGGCCTCCTCGCCGTCCCGGGCCACAGCGATTGGATTGGAGACCTTGTGCTTCCGCAGGGCCCGAAGCGTCAGTTCCATATCCATCGAGTTGTCCTCCACCAAGAGGATCGCCAGATTCCGCCCCGTCATTGCCATCCTCCATTTCGGATTGCGGATTTCGGATTTCGGAATGCCGAATGGGTATCAGGTCCTTTGGCCTCTGTTTCTTCGTGCCGTCTTGATGGACGAGACTGTGATGGCTATCAACTCGTCAGCTTCTCTCCGCAATGGCAAGTCTTGGCCTCCCCCGTAGTTTCTTTCTCCCGCCGTCATTCCACATTCCGCATTCCGCAATCCGCATTCCGAGTGGGGATGGCCAGGTAGAACGTGCTGCCCTTTCCGAGTTCCGAGGTGGCCCAGGCCCGGCCGCCGTGGCGCTCCGCCACCTTCTTCACGATGGCCAGGCCGATCCCGGTCCCCTCGTACTCCTCCTGGGGGTGGAGGCGCTGGAACATGGCGAAGGCCTTCTCCGAGTACTTCGGGTCGAAGCCGACGCCGTCGTCGCTTACACTCAGGACCCGCTCCGCCTCCCCCTCTGTCCCCCGGATGGTTATGGTTGGCTGGTCCACCTGCCGGGTGAACTTCAAGGCGTTGTCCAGGAGGTTGGCCAGGGCCTGGCGGAGGCCCTCCCG
>JACQXP010000516.1 GCA_016208645.1 Candidatus Methylomirabilota bacterium
AGGCTGCCATCCGCATCTCCCCATTACCCACCCTCCTGTCTGTGTGCCTGGCACTGGTCATCCTGTCCCTTGGCCGGCATAGGCCCCGTCGTGGGCGCCTCGACTGAGAGCCTGTGAAAGAATCGCTGATTGAGGTGTCGGAGAGCAGCGAAACCGTGATGGTGCACGACGGAAAGCCGCCGACGGAGTGCTGCACCGTGCAGAAGCGCGCGGGGGCCCCGGCGAGAGGCCGAGGCCGGCGCAGGCCTCGCAGGGCGCGGAGATAGCCCCCATCTCGGCTACGCTGGGCGCCTCACCCCCTGTGAAGAAATCCCCCCACGGCGCCCAGGGCAAACGCCCGCATCAGGTTATGCGCCAGGGCGTACCACAAGGCGATCACTCGGACCTTCGCCAGGCCCCGCACGGACAGTTGTCGGAGGCCTCGGTTCCGCGCCTGGGCGTTCACGCACTCCGCGGTGGCCGCACGGTCCTTGTAGATGGCCTTGGCCTCCGGCGTGCCCATCCGCTCCCGCCAGGCCGCGACTGCCGGCGGGTCCGTCGGGAGGGGCACGTGCGGGTCGCGCGTGGGATCCTTCGGCTTCTGCACGGGAGCGTAGACCGTGGTCCGGTCGCTGACCGCCGCGATGTCCTCCTTGGTGGCGAAGCCGCCGTCGGCCAGCGTGGCGGCAGGAGGCTGTTGGTGCCGGGCTTCGATCTGGTCGACCATCGGGGCGAGCTGCCCGTGGTCGGTCCCGGCGTTGCTCGCGTCCACGCCCACGATCACCTGGGCGCCGGTGTCCGTGGCGAACTGGAGGTTGTAGGCCGGGCGGTAGCCGCCATCCGCCATCTTCATGACGCGGGCCTCCGGGTCTGTCGTGGAGGCCCGGGCCTTCGTGCGCTCGGTGGGTTTCTTCTTGGCCTCCAGCGCGGGCAGCTGCGCGAGGGCCTGGGCGACCTGGGCCTGCCGCTCGCGCGCGGCCCGCTCCCGGGCAGCCCGCTGCCGGGCGGTGGTCGCCCCCGGGTCCGCGTCCAGTTCGGCCCGGAGCGCCTGGACCTGGGCCTCGGCCTCCGCCAGGCACGCCTCCAGGGTCGTCCGGCGCCGGAACGACGCCGCGCCCGCACTGGCCCGGACCCGGACCCCGTCCTGCGCCACCCGCTCCAGGGTCACCAGGCCCTGCGCCATCAAGGTGGCCACGCCCTGGGTGAGGAGGCTGTCCAGGAAGGCGCCCTGCCCCGTGCGGAAGTCCGCCAGGGTGTGGTAGTTCATGGGGACGCCCCCGCAGAGCCACTGGTACGCGAGGTGCGTGGTGCACAGCCGGTCCAGCGCCCGGGCGGCGCCCACGGCCTCCAGCGTGGCGTACAGCCAGAGGGCCAAGAGGATCTTGGGATCGGTGGCCGGCCGGCCGGCCTCCCCTTCGACCGCCTGGATCTGCTGGTAGAGCGGGGTCAGGTCGAGGCCCTCCACGTACGCCCACACGATCCGGGCCCGGTGGTCCTCGGGGAGCAGGCCCTCCAGGTCAACCGGCCGCAGGCAGACCTGGGTCCGGTCGGCCTCGCGGAGCCGGGGGACCGCGGGGGCGGGCGCGGGGCTCGCCGCGCGCGGGGTGTCTGGGGCAGTCTCAGGGAAGAGTGTCATCGGTCGCCCTCCACAGCGTGCATGTCGCGTATCTCATCGCACACGCGTGTGGAGCGGTCAATCGCAATGTGAGCACCTGGAGCAGATTTTTTCACACACTCTGAGCACAATTACGGTGACGTATCCAGCTCCCCCGGACCGCCCCTCGGACGCCTGGCGCTCCGTCGATGCCGGCTCGCCCTTACCCCGGGTCGGCCGCCACAGAACGGCGGCCTCCGTGCCGGGGACGGGCTCGCCCGCGGGCGCGGCGTCTCGGGTCGGCCCGGGGGAGCTAGGATTATACGGCCAATGAATACGTCATCGAACTTGCGTCACTGAGTGCTAAGACATGCCCGCAAGGATCGAGGCACGCACCATCTTCAAAACTTTCGAGACGCCCACGGGGCCCGTGGAAGCCCTCCGTGGGGTTGACCTGGCGGCGCAATCCGGGGAGTTCGTGGCCCTGGTGGGGGAGAGCGGCTGCGGGAAGACCACCCTCCTGCGCATTGTGGCGGGCCTCGTGGCGCCG
>JACQXP010000517.1 GCA_016208645.1 Candidatus Methylomirabilota bacterium
CGATTGAAATCGCCCTCCAGGCCGTGGCCGACCGCCTCGTGGAGCAGGATGCCGGGCCAGCCCGGCCCCAGGACCACGTCCATGTATCCGGCCGGCGCACTGTCGGCGTCCAGGTTGACGATGGCCTGGCGTGCCGCCTCGCGCGCAACGTGGGCGAACCGCTCGCCCTCGAGGAAGAAGGCGAACTCGGCCCGGCCGCCGCCGCCGAACGTCCCCATCTGGCGGATGCCCGGTCCCCGCCGGGGATCCTCGGCAATGCACGTGACCTGCAGGCGATGCAGGGGCCGGACGTCCCCCACGACCCATCCCTCGGAGGTGGCCACCAGGACCACCTTCTGCTCGCTGGCCACGGTGGCCATCACCTTGGTGACGCGGGGGTCGTAGGCCCGGGCGATTTGATCAATCCGCTGCAAGAGATCAATCTTGGCCTGGATCGGGACATCCGTCGGCGGGACCTGCACGGGATAGAGATTCCGAGGGGCCACCCGCGATTCCCGCACCGCCACGGCATCCGACCGGCCGGAATCGGCCGCGATGTAGCGCGCTTGCTGCGCCGCCAGGTGCAGATTCTCGACGGTGATCTCGTCCGAATAGGCGAACCCCGTCTTCTCCTCGGCCGTGGCCCGGACGCCGACGCCCTGGCTGATGTTCCGGGCCGCCTTCTTGACGATGCCCTCCTCCAGGCCGATCTCTTCGTTCACCCGGTACTCGAAGTAGAGGTCCGCATAATCTATTCGCTTCCCCAGGGCGGCGCCCAGGGTCCGCTCCAGGATCTCTTCGGTCAGGCCGAACTTCTCCAGGAAGAATTTCTCGGGTCGTGTGATCTCGTCGCCCATGATTCACTCACGCATCACGTTTCACGCTTCACGTGTCGGTCAGTGTATCGTCCGCATCTTCTTGGTCATGTAATCCATCAGCAGGTACTGGCCCAGGGTCACGGGGGTCGTGAAGTACGCCTTGCCCCGGCAGATCTCCGTCACCTTCTGCACGAAGGCAACCAGGTCGTAGTCGCGCGCCAGCATGAAGGTATTGATCAGGATGCCGGAGCGGCGGCACTCGGACACCTCCTTGAGCGTCTCCTTCAGGATCCAGGGGTCCAGCCCCATGGGATTCTTGTAGATCCGCCCGTCCGGGAGGGTGATGGCCGACGGCTTGCCGTCGGTGATCATGATGATCTGCCGCATGTCCTTCCGCTGCCGGTTCAGGATGCGGCGGGCCAGGCGGAGCCCCTCCTGGGTGTTGGTGTGGAAGGGGCCGACCGTGACCCGCGCGAGCTGGCCGACCGGCACCTCTTCGGCGCTGTCGTGGAACAGGACGGTGTTCAGACTATCGCCCGGGTACTGCGTCCGGATGAGATGGGCCAGGGCCAGGGCCACGCGCTTGGCCGGGGTGAACCGGTCCTCCCCGTACAGGATCATGCTGTGGCTGCAGTCCAGCATGAGGACGGTGGCGCAGGAACTCTGGTACTCCGACTGGTGGACCAGGAGGTCGTCGTACTCCAGCGGGAGCGGGCTCTTCAGTCCCTCGCGCCGGATGGCGCTGAGGAGCGTGCCGGGGATGTCCAGGTTCATCGTATCCCCGAACTCGTACCGCTTCGGCGCCTCGGATGCTTCCACCCCGGTGGACAGTTCGTGGGTGTCGTGGCGCCCGACGCTGCTCCTGCCCAGCGAGGCCAGCAGGTCCCGCAGGGTGCGGAACCCGAGGAAATCAACGGCCCTGTTCGTCAGCTCGAACTTGACCTGCCCGCTTTCGGGACCCATCCCACCCATGAAGCCGCGCGGGTCCCGCTCCAGCCGGCCGAAATCCTCTCCCGGTAGGGTGATGTATCCCTCCTGGAGCATCCGTTCCAGGAGCGCCTTGAGGAGCTGGCTAAGCTGCTTGGTGGCCTCGGTCTCTTTCCCTTCCATCCAGTCCTCGACGTCCTCGTAGCGGATCTTCCCGCCGCTCGCCAGGGCCTCCAGGATCGCCTGGTACAGCTCCTGGAGGCTCCGGTCGGATTCCATCTCGTCGAGGTACTCGTCCAGATAGCGGTTCCGGAAGCCGCTCTGGAGGAGGTAGTCCGCCAGCTCGCCCAGCAGATCCTCCAGGCTGAGGCTGTCCCACCACTGGCCCGTGTACTGGCTGTACCTCGTTATCCGCATCCCGCTGCCTTACCGATCCTGTGGGGTTTTCAATCCGAAATCCGCAATCCGAAATCCGAAATTCTGGTCTTAGGATCTGAGAGGTCCGTCATTCCGCATTCCGCAACCCGCATTCCGCATTTGCTTCAGTTGTAGTTTCTCCGCCTTCCCCCGGACGGTTGCGTCGGCGGTTCTTCCCTCGGCTTTCGCTCCACCTTGGGCGTGCCGATGTAACCGCGCTGCTCGGTCCGGTCAATTTTCTGCTGGACGTGCAGTCCCTCCAGGATGAACTCGCAGGCCGAGACGACGACGGCCGGGTCCGCTTTCTCCGGCACGCCCAGCAGGGCGGTCGCTTCGACCAGGCCGGGGACCTTTTCCAGGAATCGCAGGGCCTCGCCGGCCGGCGTCGTGTCCGCGAACTTCACGGCCCCGCCGGCGTCGAACCACGCCACCGTCTCCTGGATCGGGGCTCCGGCCAGGCGGGCGCTGAAGGCGCGATTCACCGCCTCCTTGATCAGCGACCGGGCGATCACCTCGCCCCCCTTCAGCTCGCCCTCGTACTCCAGCTCCAGCTTGCCGGTGATGGACGGCATGGCCGCATACACGTCGCAGGGCCGCGGGACGATCGTCCGCTCGCGGTTCAGGACCGCCCGGCGCTCCGCGCTGCTCACCACGGTCTCCAGGCACGAGATGGGCAGGCGCTGGCTGACCCCGGAGCGCCGGTCGATGTGCTTGCTCTCCCGGGCGGCGAAGGCGATCTGCTCCACGATCTCCTTGATGAAGTCCGGGATCGCCAGGTGGCCGTCGGCGTGCCGGCGGATCCAGGCCTCCTGCTCCGTGATGGCGATGCCGTGGGCCAGGTCCACCGGGTAGTGGGTGCGGATCTCGGAGCCGATCCGATCTTTCAGCGGGGTGATGATCTTGCCCCGGGCGGTGTAGTCCTCGGGGTTCGCGGAGAAGACCAGAGCCACGTCCAGCTTCAGCCGCACGGGGTAGCCTTTGATCTGGACGTCGCCCTCCTGCATGATGTTGAAGAGGCCGACCTGGATCTTCCCCGCCAGGTCCGGCAGCTCGTTGATGGCGAAGATGCCCCGGTTGGCGCGGGGGAGGAGCCCGTAATGGATAGTCAGCTCGTTGGACAGCTCCAGGCCGCGCCGTGCCGCCCGGATGGGGTCCACGTCGCCGATGAGGTCGGCGATGGTGACATCCGGCGTCGCCAGCTTCTCCACGTAGCGGACTTCCCGGGGCAGCCAGGCGATGGCCGTCCGATCGCCCTGCTCTGCAACCAGCTCTCGACACGCCCGGCATAGCGGAACGTGGGGGTTGTCGTTGATCTCGCACCCGGCGACCATCGGGATCTCGTCATCCAGCAGGTCCACGAGGCTTCGCAGGACGCGGCTCTTGGCCTGCCCCCGCAGTCCCAGGAGGACCATGTGGTGTCGGGACAGGATCGCGTTGACGAGCTGGGGGATGACCGTATCCTCGTAGCCGATGATGCCGGGGAAGAGGGGCTCGCGGCGCTCCAAC
>JACQXP010000531.1 GCA_016208645.1 Candidatus Methylomirabilota bacterium
GAGGGGGTCAAGGCCAAGGGCTACGAGTACATGGCGGTGACCGACCACTCCAAATCAACCACGGTGGCCGGCGGCATGAAGGAGGAGCAGGTGGTCCAGATGATCGCCGAGGTCCGGGCCCTCAACAAGAAGATGAAGGGCCTCCGGATCCTGGCCGGCTGCGAGGTGGACATCACGGGGGACGGGACCCTGGACTTTCCCGATGAAATCCTCCGCCAGCTCGACCTGGTCCTGGTGTCGGTGCACTCGCGCTTCAAGATGAGTCGGGAGGAGATGACGGCGCGCATCGTGCGGGCTGTCCAGCATCCCCTGGTGCACCTGCTCGGCCATCCCACCGGTCGCCTCATCGGGGAGCGCGGGGCCTACGAGGTGGACCTGGAGGCGGTCCTGGCGGCGGTCCGGGCGGCCGGCACGGCCGTGGAGATCAACGCGTCGCCCTCCCGCCTGGACCTGAACGATCTCCATGCGCGGCGGGCCAGGGAGCTTGGCATTCCCGTCGCGATCAATACCGATGCGCACACCATCGGTCAGTTGGATTATATGCGCTTCGGCGTCTCCGTTGCGCGCCGGGGCTGGCTTACGCCCAGGGATGTTCTGAACGCCCTGCCGGAAAACCAATTTGTCTCCTGGCTGGAGAAGAAGCGGTCCCGTGGGTAGCGGGCCCGCAGAGCGAAAGCCAGGAGGCATGGGAACCGATGCGGTGACGGAGATGGCACCCCCCATGTCAGTCAAGGTCGGATGCTGTGGATTCCCCATGGCGAAGGCCGAGTACTACCGCCAGTTCCCCGTCGTGGAGATCCAGCAGACCTTCTACAACTTGCCACGGGTCCAGACGGCGGAGAAATGGCGGCGGGGGGCGCTGGCCCTCCACTCCCGGAGCGGACGGGGGGACTTCGAGTTCACGCTGAAGGCCTGGCAGCTCATCACCCACGAGCCCTCCAGCCCGACGTACCGCCGCCTTCGCAAACCAATCCCGGATGCCGAGCGGAACCTGGTCGGAAGCTTCCGGGCCACCGAGCCGGTGCTGAAGGCTTGGACCGAGACGGTCGCGGTCGCCCGTGCCTTGGGCGCCAGCCTGATCGTCTTCCAGTGCCCGCCGCGGTTTACCCCGACGGCGGACCACGTGGAGAACCTGCGGAAGTTCTTCGAATCGGCGGACCGCACGGAGTTCGTGATGGCCTGGGAACCGCGGGGGGACTGGCCGCCGGATTTGGTCCGCGGGCTGTGCGCCGAGCTCCAGCTCGTCCACGTGGTGGACCCCCTGAAGCAGGTCTCGCAGAGTGAGGGCCTGCGCTATTTCCGGCTCCACGGCGTGACGGGGTATCGCTATCTCCACACCGACCAGGATCTGCAGATTGTGGCAGAGCGATGCGCCACGGACGCGCCGACCTACGTTCTGTTCAACAATCTCTTCATGGGTGAGGACGCCCTCCGCTTTCAGAGGCTGCTGGGCCGGCCAGCCCTCCAAGCGGTTCGGTCGGCGCGCCAGCGCCGCGCCTAACCTCCCTCACCTTCACCTCTCCCCCACCTAGGGGGTGCCCGGGGGAGAGAGATGGGGTGAGGGGTGAGGATCGGGGCTGAAGGCCCAAGGGTGCGAGAGGCGTTCATGTGACCAGGCCGAAACCTCACTGCCGGATCGGAACCAGCGGGTGGAATTATCCGCATTGGTCGGGGGTCTTCTACCCGCGGGGGATGAAGCCGGCGATCTGGTTCCAGCACTACGCAAAGTTCTTTGACACGGTGGAGGTGAATAACACCTTCTACCGCCTGCCGAGCCCGGAGGTCTTTGTCCGCTGGGGCAAGGAAGCCCCGCCCGGATTCTGCTTTGCCCTGAAGGCCAGCAGGTTCATCACGCATGTAAAGCGCCTTCTGGAGCCGGAAAGGTCGGCCGCAGAGTTTCTGCGCCGGGCTGCCGGTCTGAAGAGGAAACTCGGCCCCATCCTGTTCCAGATGCCCCCTTCCGGTCGGGCAAATCCGGCCCGCCTGCGCCTTTTCCTCGAATACCTGACCCGCCAGAAACTCCTCCCGTGCCTGCGAGTGGCCTTCGAGTTCCGGGAGCCCAGTTGGTTGACGCCAGAAATCTTCGCTGCACTGGAAAAGGCCAACGTCGCACTGTGCCTGGCAGATTGGCCGGAGCTTCCGGTGGAGTGGCCGATCACGGCCGACTTCGTGTATATTCGGCGTCACGGTGCCGGGAGCCTGTACGCCGGCGCATATCCTCGCAACGCCCTCCGCCGTGAGGCGGACCGGATCCGGGGGTGGTTGGCGGGGGGACGAAGCGTGTACGTCTACTTCAACAACGACGCCGACGCCCACGCCGTGACGGACGCCTTGACTTTGAAGGAACTGCTTGGCTGATTTTCGTCGCGGGATTTCCCCTTCCTCTCCCCCGCTCAATGGGTCTGGTAAGCTATAATGCCCGGCGTATGCCCAGCCACGGGGCGGGACAACGTCGCCATGAAACCATCCGGATCCCATAGCCTCCACGACGCCTTCCGCAAGGCAAACGCCGCGACGTTCCTCTTCAGCACGTCAGGGGCGTTCTTCCTCCTGCTCCCGGTCTATCTGCAGCAGAGCGGGAGCTCTCCTGCCCAGATCGGCCTGGTGGCCGGTCTCCTGAGGGCGAGTTCGCTGCTGGCGCGGCCACTGGCGGGCCGCCTTCTCGATCGCTTCGGCCGGCGGCCCGTCACTGCGGCCGGCGCCGGCCTGGCCATCGTTGGGGTTCTGTCGTTGTTTGTTTTCCCCCGGGTGGGTATTCCCTTCCTGACCATGCGGATCCTCCAGGGGATCGGAACCTCCCTGGTTGACTCCGGGCTTGGCGCCACGGTGGCGGATCTGAGCCCGCCTGCGGCCCGGGCCCGGGTATTTTCCATCTACACCGCCTGGATGAATCTCGCCAGCGCCCTGATGCCCGGTGCGGGAGAGGCGATCGCGCGCCACGGCGGGTTCTTTGCCCTGCGGAGTGCTCAGCGTATTCGTTCCGGTGGCCAGGATTGCGGCAGCGCCCGGGCGGGTGGGGATGTTCTTCTTCTCGTACTTTGTGGGACTGATTGGCGTGCGGCTCGCGAGTGGTCTCGGCCTCGAGTGGTTGACGCGTCCGAGGGTTCTGCTTCCCGGCTACGGCCTGATGGCCGCCGGTCTGGCCGCCCTGCCGCTGGGTGAGTCGCCCATCCTCTTGGTGAGCGTCGGTCTGATCTGCGGGGCCAGCCACGGGATCCTGATGCCGGTCCTCTATGCCCTGCTGCTGTTCGGGGTCCCACGCGACCGGCGCGGATGGGCGGTGGCGCTCCTGGCGGCCGCCTTTGACTTCGGCAACGTCGTGGGCGCGGTGGGGCTGGGTCTGGCAGCGGAAGCTCTCGGATACCGGGGGATCTTCGCCCTGGGGGCGGTTGTCGTGGCCGCGGGGGCAGCGACGGCCCACTGGTGGGGCCGTCGGTGAGCCGCGGGCCCCGCCCCGACTTCCAGTGATTCTTGCCCTCCAGGCTGAACTCCGCTAGAAGTTTCGGGCGGCCTCCTGGGCGGCGGAGATCGCCACTGCCAGCTTTTCATCGCCGGCGGGGCTCAACGTGGGTTCCACCACCAGGGTCCGGACGTCCGTAAAGCCGATGAAGCCCAAGATCAGCTCCAGGTACGGTCGCTGGTGATCGAAGCCGGCGGCCTGGCTGCCCTGCGGATACTCGCCGCCCCGGGCCAGGATGAGCTGCACTGGCCGTCCCGTGACCAATCCCGAATACCCGGTCTTGGGGTCGTAGGAGAACGTGAGGCCGGGCTGGACGATCACGTCGATGTATTGCTTCAGGCGGTAGGGGATGCCGAAGTTCCACATCGGCGAGGAGAGCAGGATCTTGTCGGCCGACTTGAAGTGATCAACCAGCTCCACCACCCGCTGCCAGGCGCGTCCTTCCCCATCGGCGTGAGGCAGTCCCCGCATCACCTTGTACTTCCCCGAGGCCGCGGTGAAATCGAAGGCCGGAATATCAGCCTTCCACAGGTCGAGGGTCTCCACCGGGTCGGCGGGGTGGGCCTTCCGGTAGGCGTCGAGAAAGGCCCTCGCGGTGCGTGCCGAAAACGACAGATCATCCATGGGGCTCGCCTGAATATGCAGAAGCTTGGCCATTGTTCCAATCCTCCTCAGGGCTGGAGTGTGAGATGTCGCGGTGGGCCCGTAGGCTCGGCCGTGGCAGGCACGGGGACTCGCCATGGGGGCATCATGCATGCAGGATGTCCGCTTGGGAACTGCTGACCGGATCCCTTACGTCCGGCGTTTCGCGAGGAATCCGTCCACCGACGCCTCGCCGGAGCCCAGCAGGGACAGGGCCACGGTTGCTGCGAGCAGGGTCAGAGCGAACTCGTACCCGTTGGGGAGGAAAAAGCCGGCCTGCAGGTGAACGGTGAGGATCGCCACCGCCATGTTGATTGCCAGCGGAATGGCCGCCCAGCGAGTGAACAGGCCCAGCAGGAGGGCCAGTCCGCCCAGGAGCTCTACCAGCGTCACGACCACGGCGGCCAGCATGGGTGCCGGAATCCCCAGCTGGCCGAGGAACCCGGCCACGCCACCGAATCCCCAGACGAAGAGCTTCTGGCCTCCATGCACCAGAAACACGATCCCGACCACCGCTCGCAGGACGGTGATCCCCCACCCCTGTATCTTCGTCAACCCATTGGAATTCATCGCTGCTCCTTTCTCGGCTGCGCCGGAAACCTCCGCGCTGCCGCTATGTGCCCCTGATTGGGGCTGCGAGGTGAAAACCTGGGACGGTCCTTACGGAAGATCCAGGAGGATCAGCTCTGCGTCCTCTACCGCCTTCAAGGTGAGTTCCGGCTCGTCCGCGATCCGCGCCTGATCACCCGCCGCGAGCGGGGTACCGTTCACGGTCAAGCTGCCTCCGATGACGAAGAGGTAAGCCTTCCGGCCGGCTCGACTCCTGTGGTCCACTGCCTGGCCGGACCGCAAGCTGGACACATAGACCGTCGCGTCTTGATCAATGGCCAGCGTCCCCGGGATATCGCCCGCGGAGACAACCGGCAGGAGGGTTCCGCGTCGGTCCGCGGACGTGAACTGCCGCTCTTCCCATCGGGGCTTCAACCCTTTCGTCCGGGGGATGATCCAGAGCTGGAGGAGATGAACGGGGGGTTCTTTCGAATGATCGTACTCGGAGTGAAAGATCCCGGTCCCGGCCGACATGACCTGCACCTCGCCAGGGCGGATGACCCCAGTGTTCCCCTGGTTATCGCGGTGCTCCAGTTCTCCCTCCAGGACGTACGTGACGATTTCCATATCCCGGTGCGGGTGCATTCCGAATCCCTGGCCGGGCTGAACCACATCGTCATTGAAGACTCGCAAGGCTCCCCAGTTCGTGTTGGCGGGGTCATAGTAGGTGTCGAAAGAGAAATGCCAGTAGGTGGATAGCCACCCCATGTCTGCGTGGTATCGGTCCTCGGACTTGATCACCTGGATCATGCGTGCCTCCCCTGCGTGGATCTCTCCCGCGTTCCACGTGCCAGCTATGGGAGATGAACCGGTTTCCCGACCATGGTGGGGTCCAGATCCCGCTGCCACTCCCAGTCCCACTCGGGAAGGGTAGGGCCTCCGCCCGCCTGGCCCGCGGTCATGTTCTGCTCCGATGCGGCCGGGTTCAGGCGTCCCGTCCTGGCGTGAGTCCCGGATGAGACCGCAAGCCCAGCCGCGAGGACCGCCAGGAGCACCAGGGCGAGAACCCACCAGCCATCCATCAGCGACTGCATCCCGCGTGATGCCTTCCCCATACGACTCCTCACGTTGTCACAGTAGTCGTGGCAACGACTATCTTTGCAAAATAACGCTCAGCGACCCTTCGCCCGCGCCGCCTCCAGCAGGGTGATCAGCGATCGCAGACGCTGTTCGCCCAGGTGCCCCAATTGGTCCACGTGCAGCTCCTCGATCGGTCTATCCAGGTCCTTTAGGATGCGCAGTCCCTTGTCCGCGATGCGGGTCGTGATGACCCGACGGTCTGCGCGGTCCCGCGACCGGGTAACGAGGCCCCGCTCCTCCAGGCGGTCCAACAACCGGGTGATGTCTGGGTCCCTGGTGATCATCCGCTCCCCGATTTCCCGGCAGGCCAACCCGTCTGGGCCGGCGCCCCGCAGGATCCGAAGGACGTTGTACTGGGCGGGGGAGAGGCCCGCCGACTTCAGGGTGGCGGCCACCCCCTGCATCAGGGCATCGGCGGTCCGGAGGAGATTCACGAAGGCCTCGCCCTCCATGCGCCGGAAGGGCTTCTTCTGCCTAATTTCTCTCTGAACCCGTCCCGTCATGGTCAGAATATAGTCGTTACAACGACTGTTGTAAAGAGGAATTGTGTTGGGGCACCCCCGGGCGTTGAATGCCCCGCGGATTCTCGGACCGGAAAAGGAACGGGCGCCCGAGTGGGGCGCCCTGTCTCGCGCGGCGGTTGACTGGATCAAGAGCGGGGCGGCGGGACCCGGAAGGGCGTGTGGCAGGTGCCGCAGGCCTGCCGGCCGAAGTCCTTCACGATCGCCTCCGTGGCCGCGGCGTCCTTGGTCCTGGCCGTATCGCGGAGCTTCTCCGCCCACGTCTGGAAATTCTTGGCGGCAGCCTCGAACTCGGCCCACTTCTGCCAGACCTCGGGCTTGGCCTTGGACTTGTCCGTGAGGGATTCCTCCGGGAACAGGGCAGGGATGTGCATGCTGTTCAGCGCCATGGTCTCCGCATTTACGGCGATGCCCTCGATATTGCCGGCCTTGAATTTGGCCTGGGCATCCGCCCAACTGGCCCCGTTCAGTTTCATGAGACGCTGGCGGTCAGCCACCACGTCACCCGAGCCAACCCTCATGGACGCGGCTGTGGCACACCCGACAGTTGTCAGGGCGACCAGGCTGGAGACCATGACAAGGGCGCACAGCTTCGGATGTCCTCTCATTTTGCCTCCTTTGTTGGGCGTGCGGTCCAGCGGGTGGCCAGCGGTGACCGCGGCATCCGGGACCGGGCTGGGTTGATGGTTCCGGCGCTAATTCCCGACCTTATGGCGTATGGGGGGGATGGTCTTCAGGTACCGTGCGATGGCAAGCCGGTCCGCCTTCGTGAGATCCTTGTATCCGGCCGATGTCCCCTGGATGACCTCGCCCATCAGCCCCCCGGCGACATCCCCATCAGGCTTGTTGCCCGAACCGAGAAAATCAGCGATCTCCTCCTCGGACCAGGAGAGCCCCGTGTTCGCATCCGGGGTGATGTTTGGCACCGGATCACCATCCGGTCCCTTGGGATTCCCGGCCAGGAAGCGCGAGTTGTCCGTCGCGTGCGTCACGCCCCGTGGCGTATGGCACTCGCCGCAATGACCAACGGCCCGGACCAGATATTCGCCCCGGGCCTGGCCGGAAGTGGGCGCGGTCGGCGGCGGCGTCTCCTTCGCCGCGAAGGCGGCCAGCCAGGCCGGCAGGAAG
>JACQXP010000532.1 GCA_016208645.1 Candidatus Methylomirabilota bacterium
CGTCGCCGCTGGAAATCGTCGGACTCGATCCCCTCACGCGAGTCCTGCCCGAACCAGTACGCGAGACACGGGATCAGGAGCAAGAAGATGAGAAGCAATCCCAGACCGAGGTAGTGCATGTCAAGGCTCCCCACCGCTGCGGCTTTCCAAAGATGGGTCAAGAAGGCTCGGTCTCACCGCTGGCCGAAACTTTATGGCGAGGCTTCCGTGGTCTTCCCCGGTCCGGCCAGGGGGACGCGCCGGAGCAAGCTGGCCTGTTCCGCGTTCAGGAGACCTTCGCGCATCCCCCACTCGGCGATCTCTGTCCAGGTCAGCGCGTCCGCCGACATCGGGCCCCTCGTCTTCGTGCGGTCCGCGCAGAGGCGACGTGACACGTGGAAGGCCAAGGGGTCGGGCCCCTCGACGATGAGGTGCAGAATCAGCTCCCGCTGGCGCTGCCGGGCCAGCCGCAGGGAGTCCGCATCGAGTTCTCCCTGAGTTGCCAGGGCGGTGTTCACCGCTTCACGCAGTTGCACACCGGAAACCGGCTTGAGGAGGATGTCGGCCACGCTGCCCTTTCCCGTTTTCCGGAGTTGCGCCGCGGCCTCTTTCCTCCCGGTAATGATGAGCACCGGGATCTTCGCTGTTTCGGGCCGGCTCTTCAGGCACCGCAGCAGCTCCTCCCCCGGGAGATCGGGCAACCCCAGGTCGAGCAAAATGATGTCGGGGCGGTCTGCGGCCTCCTGCAGGGCCGAGCGCGCATCGGATGCCAGGATCGGCGTATGGCCGGCCTGGCGCAGGGTCCGCGCCACGTGTCCGGCCACCAGCCCATCATCCTCCACGATCAGTATCGCGGCCATGGGTCACCTCCCCACCACCCACAGGATCCCGCCGTCGGAGCGCGGATGGAATTTCCCACGGAAACCGACCGGTCGGATCTTCCCGACGATTTCCCACAGGAGTTACGGCTGCGATCTTTCCCGCAGCACTTCGGCCTCGGCCCGGAACCAGTCCGCCAGGTCCTCCCCATGCTGGCCGCCGCGGGCCAGGAATAACTCATAGGCGCGGGCGGCGATTTCCTCGTGGAATATGGTGGATGCCAGGGATGCTCCTTCCGGGTTGGAGGCGGGGATAGGACTGCCTCGCCTTCTGCGGGCGGCGGGCCGGCCGGACGTCCTGGTCTTTCGAGGTGTTCCTTGTCTGGGCATGCTCCTCAGTCCTCCCTCTTGCAGGTTGTCACTCCACACCGTATTCAGCCAATGTCCTGGCCCAAGAGAACCGCGCGCCAATTCCCAACACACTCATCGCGCTCCGACCCATGAGGGCAGCAGGTTCTGCCGTGGCCAGCACCTCTGCCCGGCACTGTGCGCAGCGAAATCCCCGGATGCTGGCCATGACATGCCTCCCCCGGATCGCTCCTTGCGCGCCGTTGCGAGGCGGGCAAGGGCCGGCCGAAAATACAAACGCCCCGGTCCCCGCCTCCTGCGGGGAATCCAGGGCGTCCATCGCCCCACCCCCAAAGCAGCGCCGTGCGACTCCGGGGGGTCAGGTGTCCCTAGCCTCGATGCGCCTGCTCGTGAGAACCGAGTTTAAGTATCCTCCCGGCCAGCCTCGATTGTCAAGGCAGACTTGTCAGACGCTTGTAAAGGGCGTGTGGGTGCGCCATGGGCTCATTGGTCATCGGTCTCCAGTTCCCGGTAGAACCGATCCGCCTCCCGCACGGCCTCCGCGACCTCCCGGATGGACCTCCGCTGGGCGGCGGCCCGCCGTTGCAGCCGGCGGAACGCCTCTGCCTCCGACACCTGGAGACGCTTCATGAGGATTCCCTTGGCCTGCTCCACCACCTTCCGGATCTCCAGGGCTTCCGTGAGGTCCCGGACCTGCTGACGGAGCGCTTGGAGTTCCGCGAAGCGGGCGCGAGCCATCTGAATGGCCGCGTCGAGGTCGCGCTGGCTGACAGGCTTCAGCAGATAGGTGAAGACCCCAGCGGCGGCGGCCCGCTCCACCAAGTCCGGGTCCGCGTGTCCCGTCACCATGACGATAGGGACGGCCCGGGCGGCCAGGATCTCCCGCGCGGCGCTGATCCCATCCAGGCCCGGCATGGCGATGTCCAACAGGATCAGGTCTGGCGTGAGGGTCCGGGCCATCTCCACCGCCCGACGACCGGTCTGGGCAGTCCCCACCACCCGGTGGCCGAGGGCTTGAATCTGTCGTTCCATCTCCACCGCCTCAAGGCCGTCGTCCTCTGCGATGAGGATCTTCAGGTCACACCTCCTGCCTGCGCCTGCTCGCGCTGGGGAAATCGGGCGCGGACCTCAGTGCCCCCTTCGCCCGGGAACGTCACCGTCACCGAGCCCCGAAGGTTCCGGGTGACGAGGGTCTGCACGATAGTCAGCCCGAGGCCACCCGGGCGCCGCGCCGGATCGAACCCCGCCCCATCGTCCCGAACTTCCAGCACGATCTGATCCCCGTCCCGTGCCACGTACACGCCAACGGTGCCCGTGGCGCGAGACGGAAATGCGTGCTTGGCGCAGTTGGTCAGCAACTCGTTGAGCACGAGGGCGATGGGCGTGACCTGGGACGGCGGGATGGGGATCGGCATCCCCATCACCCTCCACTGGATGTGGACATCGCCAGGCAGCGCCGCCAGGACATTCTTCGCCACCACCTCTGCCAGCTCGCGGAGTTCGATGGGCTGGTTCCCCCGCCCGGCCAGCAGGTTGTGGACGTCCGCCAGGCGAGCGACCCGGTCGGCCATCTCCCGCAGGGTGTCGGCGGCAGTGCCGGCCGCCCCCTCCGCAGCCAGATGGAGGAGGCTGATCAGGGCCGCCAGGTTGTTTCGGACCCGGTGGTCGAGCTCCCGGAACAGCAAGGCCTTCTCCTCCGCCTCCTTCCTTGTGGCCGCCCGAAGCTGCTCGGCCAGGCTGGCCCCTGCCAACATGGAGGCGGCCGAAAGCAGGACCGGAAGATCCGCCGGGCCGAAGAACTCGGGCTGGTGGTGGCCCATGGTGATGGTTCCAACCACCCGGTCGTGCGCCTTCAGGGGGAGACAGGCCAGGGACTGGACCCGTCCGGCCAGAAGGCTGAGATGGGAGATCTCGGGCTGTTCCTGGAGCCGGCCGACCAACCACGGCTCTCCGCTGTACGCGACGTATCCCGCCAGCTTTGCCCCCCAGGGGACTTCACGTGCCACATCGAGATATTCCGACGGGAGGCCCCGGTGGGCTGCCACCACCAGCTCCCTGGTCTTCGGGTCTACCAGCCGGACCAGGCCTACGGCGGCAGCGGAGGCCCGCATCATGGCCTCCAGGCCCGTGGTCAGGATTTCGTCAAGAGGCAGGCCGGACGTCGCCGCCCGCCCGATGGCCTTGAGCGCCTCGTCCCACTTCTGCCGCCGACGCAGGCTGGCGGACATGGTATTGAATGAGGCCGTGAGCCCGGCGACCTCGGGGGGGCCGCCGACCTCCGGGACGCCTTCGTACTCTCCGCCGGCGACTCGGTCGGCCGCGGCCGCCAGGCGCGCCAGCGGGCGCCCCACGCGGTTGCCGATAGTGGCGGCCAAGAGGATGACGATGGCCGCAGCTACGCCATAGATGCCTCCTTGAATCAGCCCCTGGGTCCTGGCGGCGGCTAGAAGCTCTGTGACCGGTCGGCTCACCTCTACCGCCCAGCCGAAGGGCCGAATAGGCACGCTCGCGCCCAGGCGCGGTACTCCATCCGGGCCGGTGAATTCCTCGCTGGTGGCCTCTTCACCCGACAGGGCGCGGCGAATCAACTCCTGACCCGATCGGTCCCGCGCTGCCCACGGGATCTCCGCCATGCCGTTCAGGTATACGAGTCGCCCCCGCGCATCCACGATAGACCAGGAGCCTGCCGGCATCTTGACGGAGATAAGCCGATCGAACTCCACGGCCGCCACGGTGACGCCCACGGCTCCCAGGAATCTGTTACCCGCTCGAACACCAGCGGCGACTCCCCACACCGGGATTCCACGCACCGGGCTCTCGGTGAGGTTAATGGGCCGCCACTCATCCCCGGCCCGGAGCGCCTGGAAAAACGGCCGGTCCGCCAGGTTCAGACCAGATGCGACGATCTCTCGCGGAACAGAGGCTCCGACCTGACCCCCGGGAAGTATGAAGGTGACGTAGGCATGGGGCTTGGCTGCGCGAACCATGCGCTCCAGGAGTGGCTGGATGCGCCGCGGGTCCCCGCCGACGAATCCGGCTTCCTGCGCGAGAACCTGGGCACCGTTCTGCAGGTTTCCCGTGAGGGCTGCTGCCGCGGACGCGATAGCCTGGGCCTTCTCCCGGGCATCGGCAACAGCTTGCCGGCGCGCCGAACGGTAGTGATCCAGGAGGTGGTAGACCTCGTTCACCCCCAGGGGAAGGATGGCAGCGAGGCACGCGAGGACTATTCGGGCCCGGATGGTCAGCCGCAGCATCGGTCACCCGTCTTGCCCTATCGGAAAAGTGCCCGGAGCTTCCCCGGCGGCGGGGCGGCGCGCCGGGTGCGGGAATGGGACCCACGAAGAGCCCACCGCATGGCACCGGTGTTCCGTGAGGCCTATATTTTCTTGTGGATGGCGTTCATCAAGCGAGCGCCTACATCTTCGCAGGAACTCTCTGCTCATGTCAAAGCGGACCGGAGAGCAAGACGGGAATGGTCGCGAAGTCCGGTTTTAGAGACAAATAAGAGCGGGGATGTCTATCACCTGCCTGGCGGTGGCGCAATCCCCTAGGTGACAGGGCGCTGGTGGCTGCCCGCGGGCCGATCCCCCAGGATCTTTCCGCCAGCGACCCCGAAACCGGCATGACCCACCGGCGAGGCCTGCAGGATGGTCAGCGAGCAAAGGCCAGGAGGCCAACGTTCCAGAGGGGGCGGGGCGGTGGGCCAGCCCGACCGGCGGACGCTGGCGCACTGGTACCTCAACACGTTCGACCTCTCGCGCGAACTGGGCCGGAAAGAACTGGGTGAACTCCGGGCTCGTGGGCGCACCAGACGCTTCCGCCCGGGCGAGGTCGTCCGCTTCGCCGGGGATCTGACCTCCAGCGTCTGCCTGGTTTTGTCAGGGCTGGTTGAGCTTACCCGACCCCACGAGGAAGGCCGGGAACTGGTCATTTCGCTGATCCGGCCGGGGGAGGTCTTTGGGGTGCTGGCCCTGGTCGGTCGCCTTCCCGAGCCGGACACGGCCCGGGCCCGGATTCCATCCGACATATGCTTCTTCTCGCCGGAGGAGTTCCGCCGCCTTCTCCGCGCCCGGCCCCACCTGGCCTTCACCGTGATCAAATCGTTGGAAGGCGAGGCGGTGACGCTGGAGAACCGGATCGAGGCCCTGGCCTTCAAGACCCTGCCGGTGCGTGTGGCGCATACCCTGCTGCAGATCGCTCGGGCCTTCGGGAAGCGGGTGGATCATGGCGTCCGCTTCACCATTTCCCTGACCCAACAGAACTTGGCGGACCTGGTAGGTGCCTCGCGGCAGCACGTCAACTACGTCCTCGCCGATTTTCGGTCCCACCGCCTGGTCAGCGGGAGTGGTCATGCCCTCACCCTGACCGACGTTGAGGGCTTGGAGAGAATTGCCCTGGCTTCCTAGGGGTACAGTCAGGCGCAGGCGATTCCTCGAACCGAGGGAGAGAAGCCCCGGGATGCCGCCACCTGCCCCGAGGCTCCTCGGGCGCTCCCGGAGAGGGACGAGATCATGCAACTGACACGCGAGCGGTTGGAGGCCTACATCCGGGCGCGGTTCGGAGCCGATGCCTGGCTCCGCGCGGTGCAGGCCGAGCAGGCGGCCGGTGGCTCCGAAGGTCTGAAGGCCTTCGGATACGGGGTCCCGCTCCGCCTCACGGTGGAGGCAAGTGGCCAGCTACGGGATCTGATCCTTTCCTGCCAGCGGCCCGATGCCCGATTCGGCCATGACCACATCGCCGACCGGGCTCAGGAGATGCTCTGGCAGCACGCCGCCTACGGAACCCTCCCCCGCCACGTCGCCAGCCTGGACGTCGGATACATCCGGGAGAGCGGGGAACTCGTGTCGGTGGCGGAGGCGGTTGAGTTCTTTCTGCTGCGAGGGCGGCTCCCTGGCGAGCCGTACTGGGTGGATCTGGACCGGATCGCCGGCTCGATGACCGTCACGGCCCTGGATCGTGAACGCGTGGATGCCCTGGCGGACTACCTGGCGGCCATCCATCAAAAGCGGCGAGACGCTCCGGCGCTCTACCGCCGCCGCATCCGGGACACGATCGCCCACGGCGAGGGGATCTTCGGGATCGTGGACGCCTACCCTGAGCCACTTCCCGTTCCTCCGGAGCGCCTGGCGCGCATTGAAGAGGCCTGCGTCCGCTGGCGGTGGCGCCTGCGGGGGCTCACCCACCGACTGGCCACGGTGCATGGGGACTTCCACCCGTGGAACATCCTGTTCCGGGAGGGGGCCGAGTTCGGCCTGCTCGACCGGAGCCGCGGCGAGTGGGGCGAGCCCGCCGACGACGTGGCGGCACTCAGTATCAATTACCTGTTCTTCAGCCTGGCACGCTGTGGGGGGCTGGCCCCGCCGTTCGCCGAACTCTTCGCGCGGTTCCTCGACCGGTACCTTGGGAAGAGCGGCGATACGGAAATCGGGCGGACCCTCCCCCTGTTCTACGCCTTCCGTGGGTTGGTGGTGGCCTCGCCCCTCTGGTACCCGGATGTCACCGGGGAATGTCGCGAGCAACTCTTGCGCTTTGTCGAGGGGGTGCTCGAGGTCGAGGTGTTCCGGCCCGAGGAGATCGGCCGGCTGCTGGAGGCGTGATGGCCTGGGCGCTCTGGATCACGGGAATCCCGGGAAGCGGGAAGACCACGCTGGCCCGGGCACTCTGCAGCCGGCTTAGCCAGGAGGGCTTGGCCGTGGAACGGCTGGAGCTGGATGAGATGCGCCGGCTCGTCACGCCCGTCCCCACCTACACCGAGGCAGAGCGGGAGTTGGTGTACCGGGCGTTCGTCTATGCGGCTGCACGGCTGGTCCGGGCTGGACGCCGCGTCATCCTGGACGCCACCGCCCACCGGCGGCGCTGGCGTGACCTGGCCGGGCAGATCATCCCCCGCTTTGCCGCGGTCGAACTCCGCTGTCCCGTGGAGGTCTGTGCTGCCCGGGAGCGAGTCCGCGATCCCGGATACGCCCCGCCCGGCGTGTACGCCGCGGCCGCCGGGCCCTCGGCAACGGTGCCGGGCGTCAACCTGCCTTACGAGCGGTCCGAGGCCGGCGAGCTGATCCTGGACACGGCCATACTGACCGCGGACGAGGCTCTGGAACGGCTGGTTGCCTTCGTGCGGACGTCTCTTGAGCCCGCCGGGGATAGGGGACCCGGGGAGACGGGAGCGCGGGGGTAGGAGAAAAACTTCGCCTTGGCCGTCGGATGGCTGGAGAGTCCGAGGGTCAGGACTTCGGAGTGGTCCCGGATCGGGCCGTCGAGGCGGAGCGGAGTTGCCGGAGCAGGGAGTCGCGCGCCTCGACGAAGGCCGGGCGGGCGGGCGGGGAGATGGGCTTGCCCGGCAGGAAGGTCTGCTTCAGCGGGTTGACGAAGCGCCCATCCTTGACGACGCGATAGTCCAGGTGGGGCCCGGTGGACAGGCCGGTCGTCCCGACGTAGCCGATCACCTGGCGCTGCTTCACCGGGGCGCCCAGCCGGATGCCCTTGCCGAAGCGGGAGAGGTGGTTGTACATCGTCTTGAAGTTCGCCCGGTGCCGGAGGGTCACGGTGTAGCCGTTCCCGCCGCTCCAGCCGGCGAACTCCACGGTGCCCTCCGCCACGGCCCAGATCGGGGTGCCCTGGGGGGCGGCGTAGTCAATGGCGAGGTGGGGCCGCACGCCGCCCAGGATCGGGTGGCGCCGCCCCCTGCTGTAGCCGGAGCTGATCCGGGTGAACTCCAGGGGCGATTTCAAGAAGGCTCGCCGCAAGGATTCGCCCGCCGGCGTGTAGTACCCGCCGCCATCCCTGTCCCGGAAGTAGATCCCGGTGTGCGTCTTCCCCTCGCTCTCGTACTCGGCCACGAGGATCCGGCCGTACTTCACGAACTGGTCGCCCGTGAAGACCTTCTCCACCAGCATGCGGAAGCGATCCCCGGGCTGCGAATCGGAGGCGAAGTCGAAATCCCAGGCGAAGATCTCGGCGAAGTCCAGGACGAGCTGGGCCTGCTCACCCAGCGTCTCCATGCTCTCGAAGAGGCTCCCTTCCACTTTGCCGGCGACCAGAGACAGCTTGCGCTCCACGGGCACGTCGCGCCGGGACGCGGTCCAGGTCTCTCCCTCGCGCCGGGCCTCCACGATGTCAATCGGGCTCTGCCGGTATACCACCCCCGTGACGGCGCCCGCCGGGTCGGAGTGAAATTCGAAAGAATCCTCCGGATTGAGGCGCCGGAAATCCACGTGGGGCCGAAAAGCCTGGACGATCCGCGGGGCAAGGTCCGGGCGGATGCCGTGAGCCAGGAGGGCATCCAGGAACGTGCGTCCCTTTCCCAGGGTCCGAACGGTCGCCCGTGGATGGGTGGCTGTGGGTGTCCGATGAGTGAAGGGGCCCCACCGCAGCGCCAGTCCGGTCCCCACGAGGAGAACGGCCAGGGCCACGGCGCCCGTGAGGAGCCAGACGAGCAACTGGCCCCGCCGGGGGCTGAGTTCGGCTGGGGTGTCTGCTGGGTGATGCGGGAGCATCCGACCTCGCCGGTGAAATACGGATCCGGAACCGCACCCTGCCGGGTGATTCGACCTCCGCGCTGGCGTCCCAGGCCTGCCACAAATCCTGCGGCTTATATCACAAGGCAGACGGGCCAGGCAAGGAATTTTGCCCTGGCACGCCGCAGGATCGTCCCCCCTTCCATACCTGATGGTCGGGGACGGCATGGGGCCCAGCCATTTCGGCGCCGCCTGGCTCTACAGCAACCGCATGATCGAGGGCGGGCGGATTGACCACGCGGCCCACCGAAACGATGCCGCGGCAACGATCCGGGACACCCTGGCCTTCGACGAGGCGGTTGGCGTGGCTCTGGACTTCCAGTCCGGCACGCCCGTGCGGAAAAGGCGGGGTGCCGGCATTCCCTCCGCCGGTGCCCGGAGGAAGGTCTCGAAGGTCGGACCTTGGCCGATGCCGGGGGAAAAGAATCCCTTGACAGCCTCCCGCCGTCTCGGGTAGCGTCACGGTACGAAAGTAATTTTCACCATACGAAAACCGCCACACCCGTGTGCCCCATGTCATCCCCCCATACCCGGCCCCGTCGGATCGCGCGCCTGACGCCGCAGCAGACCGCTCCAGACCGCCGGCCCCGCTCGCCGGGTTGAGGGACCCATGACGCAATCGCGGAGACGGAACGAGAACGGCGCCGGCACGGTGCAATCCATCGGGCGGGCCCTCACCCTGCTGGAGGCCCTGGGGGACAGCCGGGGCGAGGTCGGGATCGCCGAGCTGAGCAAGCGGGTGGGCCTGCACGTCAGCACCACCCACCGCCTCCTGGCCACCCTGGTGGCGCGGGGCTACGCCCGGCAGAGCCCCGAGACAGGCCGCTATGCCCTGGGCGCGAAGGCGCTCCACCTGGCCGAGTCGTACCTGAGCCAGATGGATCTCCGGCGCATCGGTCGCCCGGTCCTGGAGTGGCTGAGCCAGGCGACCGGGGAGACGGCGAACCTGGTCATCCTGGATGGGCACGAGGCACTGTATCTGGACAAGGCAGAGGGCCCGCAGAGCCTTCGCATCTTCTCCCGGATCGGGCGCCGGGCCCCGCTCTACTGCACGGCGGTCGGCAAGGTCCTGCTGGCGTTCCGGAGCGCCGCGGACCTGGACACGCTGGTGGGCCGGGGACCCCTGGAGGCGCTGACCCGGCACAGCATCACCTCGGTGAGCCAGCTCCGGCGGGAACTCAAGAAGGTCCGCGATCAGGAATTCGCGCTGGACCGGGAGGAATGCGAGGAGTCGGCGTGCTGCATCGCCGCGCCGGTCCGGAACGCCCAGGGCGAGACGGTCGCCGCCGTGGGCATCTCGGGACCGACCCTCCGGTTGCACGCCCGGCGCATCCAGGAACTGGTGCCGCACGTCGTTCAGGCGGGACGTCAGATCTCCGAGCAACTCGGCCATTCCTCACGCAACGACCGGCACGGCGCCCCCTCGGCGCGCGCGGGGGAGCCAGGCCCGGAAAGGAGGTGACACCGGGCACACGAAAAACGTCAGGCGGAAATTGATGGCGGCTCTTGGCCCCGCAGTCATTGCGCTGGGCGGAACCATCGGGGGCGGCGAGTGGCTGGTCGGCCCCTCCCTGTTCGTGAAATGGGGCCTGGCCCTCCTGTGGATCACCACGGTGTCCTCATTGCTCCAGGTCTTCCTGAACCTGGAGATGTGCCGGTACACCCTCTACACCGGCGAGCCCATCACCGTGGGCTTCATGCGGCTGGCCCCGGGCAAGGCGTTCTGGGGGTGGATCTTCACCATCGCCGGATTCCTGGAGCGGGCCCTGCCTGGCTGGGCCCTGGGGGCGGCCACAGCCCTGGCGGCGTTCCATCTGTCGCGGATCCCTGGAGCGCCGGACAGGGGAACGGTGCTCATCTGGGGCTACATCGTGTTCGCCTCGTGCGTCCTGATCGTCTCCTTCGGCCGGACCATCGAGCGGACACTGGAATGGGCCAACTGGATCATGATGATCGTGGTCCTGGGCGGCCTGTTCCTGCTCGACCTGTACATCGTCCCGGCTTCGGTCTGGTGGGAGGGCTTCACGGGGTTCTTCAAGTTCGGGTTCATCCCCCGGGGAGTGGACCTCCTCCTCCTCGGCGCCCTGGTCGGGTACTCGGCCTACGGCGGTTTTGGCAACAACGCCATCAGCAACTGGTACCGGGACAAGGGCTACGGGATGGGCGGCAAGATCGGCTACATCCCCGCGGCCATCGGCGGGAAGGAGGTGCACGTCTCCCATGTCGGCAAGATCGCGCCCCAGACGCCCGAGAACGCGGAACGCTTCAAAGGCTGGTGGAAGCTCCTGAACATTGACCAGTGGGTGGTGTTCTACGGGGGGGCCATGGTGGGGATGTTCCTGCCGGGGATCCTCTACGTCGGAACGCTGCCGCGCGGCGAGGCCCTCCCATCCTGGGGCATCGCGGCTTCCACCGCCAGCGGCCTGATCCAGAAAATGGGGAACTTCGGCTGGTTCCTGGCCTTGTTCTTCGGCTTCTGGATCCTGTACAGCACCGCCATCAGCAACGTGGACCTGGTGGTGCGGCAGGCCACCGACATGCTCTGGTGGGGTGTGGAGGGGATCCGGCGCTGGGCCAAGGCCGATATTCGCCGGATCTACTACACGCTTCTCATCGTGTTCTTCGCCTGGGGAGTCACCTTCGTCAACATCACGCTTCCCCTGGTGATTTTCGCCATCAGCGCCAACATCGCCAACTTCACCATGGCCCTGTCCGCTATCCTGACGATCCGGGTCAACCGGAAGTTCCTGCCGAGGGAGTACCGGGGCAGCACGTTCCGGGAGGTGATGCTGGTCCTGAATCTCCTGTTCTTCGGGTTCTTCTTCACGGTGTTCCTCTTGAACCGGTTCTTCGGTCTGAAGTTCTGACACAACGCAGTCGGGGCTTCCGGCAGCCGGCCGGAAGCCCCGATGCCGGGAGGTCCAGCCATGCCCAAGATGCCAGTGATGGAAGCGGTGGTGAAGATCCTGGAGGACGAGGGGGTGGACGTCGTCTTCGGCATTCCCGGGGCCGCCATCCTGCCGCTGTACAAGGCGCTGTCGAAGTCGCAGAAGATCCGCCACCTGACCGTCCGCCACGAGGAGGGGGCGACCCACGCCGCCGACGGCTGGGCGCGGGTCACCGGAAAGGTGGGCGTGGCCATCGGCACCTCGGGACCGGCTGGCACCAACATGGTCACCGGCCTCTACACCTGCCAGGGGGACTCCATTCCCATCGTGTGCATCACGGGACAGGCGGTCCGGCCCATCCTGCACAAAGAGGCCTTCCAGGCCGTGAACATCGCGGAGATCGTGAAGCCGGTGACGAAGAAGAGCTACTGCGTCCTGGAGACCGCCCAGATCCCCCAGGTGTTTCGCGAGGCCTTCAAGATCGCCCGGGAGGGGCGCCCGGGCCCGGTCCTCATCGACCTGCCCCTGGACGTGCAGCGCGGGGAGGTGGAGTACGATCCGGCCATTGACGCCCCCCTGGAGGTCTTCAAGCCCTCGCCGGACAGCCGCAAGATCCGGCGCGCGGTGGAGATGCTGCTGCAGGCACAGCGCCCCATCCTGATGATGGGGGGCGGCGTGATGCGGGCCAACGCCAGCCAGCAGTTCGTGGAGCTGGCGGAGCACCTCCAGATCCCGGTCATCCCGACGTACATGGCGGAGGGCGGCATCTCGTACCACCATCCCCTGTACGGAGGCCGGGTCGGCCTCCAGACCAACACCCGGGGCGGCAACAAGCTGTTCCTGGAGTCGGACGTGGTGCTCTGCATCGGCAACCGGTTCGCCGACCGGCACACCGGCGACCTCGCCGTCTATCGCGGCGAGCGGAAGTTCATCCACATTGACATCGAGCCCACCCAATTGGGCAAGGTCTTCCCGCCGGACCTGGCCATCGTGTCGGATGCCAAGCTCGCCGTCGAAGCCCTGCTCCGGGTGGCCAAGGAGATGACGCCTAAGCGCTCCGCGAGTGACTGGTCACGCAAGGCGGCGGACTACAAGCGGCGCTTTCTGCGGAAGATGGACTTCGACCAGTTGCCCGTCAAGCCGCAGCGGGTCTTCAAAGAACTCAACGAGTTCTTCGATCCCGACACCATCTTCGCCACCGCCATCGGCCTGTACCAGATCTGGTCGGCCCAGTTCCAGGAGATCCAGAAGCCCCATACCTACTTCTGCTGCGGCCAGGCCGGCCCCCTGGGATGGGAGGTGCCGACCTGCATCGGCATGAAGCTGGGCAAGCCGAACGCCCAGATCGTGGGAATCGTGGGCGACTTCGGCTTCCAGTTCATGCTGGGCGATCTGGCCACGGCCGTCCAGAACAACGTGCCTTACGTCCTGGTCATGCTGAACAATGGGTACCTCTCCCTGATCCGGCAGCCCGAGAAGTACATCTACGAGATGTGCTATGCCGTGGACATCGGCTACGGCGACGGGTACGGTCCCGACTTCGTGAAGATCATGGAGGGCTTCGGGGCTCTAGGAAGACGCGTCGTCAAGCCCGAGGAGATCAAGCCGGCCCTGGCCTGGGCGGTCCAGGAGTCGAACGCCAGGAAGGTGCCGGCCCTGGTGGAGATCCGGGTGGACCGCGAGACCGACGCCTCCATGGGCGCCTCCATCGACAAGATCGTGGAGCGCGACCCGGTCATTGACCTCCCGGCCGAGGAACCGGCCGTGACGACGGCCACCGCCCGCTAGCTGCCGGCGGAATCCCCCAGCGGTGGGCCGTCGCGCGCCGGTCACGTCTTCCCGGTGAGCGCCGCATGCCCCTGGGGGGTTCCTGTCCCAGCGCCGGAGGACACGGGATGGCCCTGAAAGATCTCGACCTGCCGAAAACCCAACGGGCGATCGTCTTCCCCGCGCGGGGTCAGGCCGAGGTGCGGGAAGTGGACGTGCCCCGCTTCTTCGACGACCGCGGTCCCTGGAACGTCGTCCTTCGACCGCTCGCGGTCGGCCGCTGTCCCAGCGACACGGCGAGTTGTGAGGAAGAGTTCCCGCCGGGGTTCCGGCTCCCTTCGGCCACCCAGCCGGTCGTCCCCGGCCATGAACAGGTGGTCGAGGTCGTGGGCGCCTCCGAGGCAGCCCGGCGGTCCGGCATCGAGGTGGGCGGCTGGTACGTGTACGACATCAACATCGGGTGCGGCGAGCCGGATTGCTACGCCTGCTTCGTCCAAAAGCGACCCGGTATTGACTGCTCGAAAGGAACGCTCTTCCAGGGGATCGGCGCGGCCAATGAAAGCTGGGTGCTGCGCCAGACCGGCCTGCGGCATGTGCCCGGCTCGTACGTCTACGACCCCGTCGAACGGCGGGGGGGGATCATGGTGGGCCGGCACACCCAGCTCCATCCCGTGGATCGGTCGCTTCTCCGCGGCGAGGCCGACCTCGCCGTCCTCACGCAGGCGGATGCGCTGGCCTGCGCGTTCATGGCGATCCGGGGCGTCGCCAAGCTCCACGCCTGGGAGGAAGGATTCCGCCCGGCGCTCTTCCTGATCGGCGGCGGCGGCCGGATCGCCTACTGGCTGGCCGAGACGGCCCTGGCGGAGCGGGGGCGGGACGGGGTGGATCTCTTCCTGGCGGATGTGGATGCCGACCGGCTGGCGATGACGGCCGAGCGGCTGGGGCTCCCCAAAGGCAACACCTACCTTGTGGACCCGGACGATCCGGAGGCCTTCGCCGCTGCGACGATCCGGCGGGGCCTTTCGAACCTCGAGAAGGGCCGCGCCTTCAACCTCATCCTGGACGCCGCGGGGCACAAGTACGTCGGCGCGGCCGCCACCAACCGGATGTTTTTGGAGAAGGTCCTGGACCGGAACGGGACCTACATCACCACCGCCCACGGCGGGATCCCGGGCCTCGATGTGGCGGCGTTCGAGGTCGTGTTCGCCAACCAGCGGTTTGCCGGCGCGCTGTCCCCGCATCGCTACATCCCCCGGGCCATCGCCTACCCGCAAGCGAACCTCTCCCGCTACGCCCCCCACATGGTCATCACCCACCGGGAGTTGGACGACTCGCTCGCCCAGAAGGTCCGGATCGCGGGCAAGGACCCGGACATCGGCCGGGGGGCGAACACCTACATCGCCATGTGGCACCGCGATCCGAGTTGGGTCGCGCGTGGCGTCTCATCCCAGACGGCCGGGGCCGGGCTTCCGGGGCGATGATGGCCTCTTCCTGCACCGGGCCCGCAGATGCAACGGGTCGGGCGGTGTGCCACCACGGCGTATCGTTCCGGGTGAGAGGCCAGGGTTTTCTTTCATCGGGAGGCGTTTGATGATTCCACGGAGTGGACGCCATTTTCTGCAGATCCCCGGGCCGACGAACGTCCCCGACCGGATCCTGCGCGCCATGAGCCGGCCCACCATTGACCACCGGGGGCCGGAGTTCGCGCGGATTGCCCGCGAGGCGATCGAGGGGCTGCAGCAGGTCTTCCAGACCACGGGCCCGGTCCTGATCTATCCCTCGTCGGGCACCGGGGCGTGGGAGGCGGCGCTGGTGAACACCCTGTCGCCGGGGGACACGGTATTGATGTTCGAGACCGGGCACTTCGCCACGCTGTGGCGGAACATGGCGGCGCGCCTCGGCCTCCAGGTGGATTTCGTTCCGGGCGATTGGCGCCACGGCGTGGACCCCGCCGTGGTCGAGGCGAAGTTGGCCGGGGATCGGGGCCACGCCATCAAGGCTGTGGCGGTCGTGCACAACGAAACCTCCACGGGCGTGACCAGCCGGATCGCCGAGGTGCGCCGCCGCATGGACCAGGTCGGCCATCCGGCGCTCCTCCTGGTGGACACGATCTCGTCCCTCGCCTCGATCGAGTACCGGCATGACGCGTGGGGCGTGGACGTGACCGTGGGCTGCTCGCAGAAGGGCCTGATGCTGCCGCCCGGCCTCGGGCTCAACGCCATCAGCGAGAAAGCCCTGGTGGCGGCGAAGACGGCCCGCCTGCCCAGGTCCTACTGGGATTGGGAGCCGATGATCAAGGACAACAAGGCGGGGTTCTTTCCCTACACCCCGGCGACCAATCTGCTGTACGGCCTTCGCGAGGCCATTCACATGTTGTTCGAGGAGGGGTTGGGCAACGTCTTTGCCCGCCATGCCCGGCACGCCGGGGCCACGCGCCTGGCCGTGAAGGCCTGGGGACTCGAGGTGGTCTGCCTGAACCCGGAGGAATACAGCAATTCCCTCACGGCCGTGATGCTGCCGGTCGGCCACGATGCCGACGCCCTCCGGAAGGTGATCCTGGAGCGATTCGACATGTCGCTCGGCACCGGCCTGGGAAAGCTGAAGGGCAAGGTCTTCCGGATCGGGCACCTGGGGGAGTTCAACGATCTGATGCTCGCCGGGACCCTGAGCGGGGTGGAAATGGGTCTGGCCCTCGCCGGGGTTCCCTTTACCCGGGGCGGAGCGGCGGCGGCCCTGGAGTATCTTTCCAGCACCTGACACCTGCCGGCCTTGACCTCCCGGCGCCCGGATCCCGCATCCTGCTCCCCCTCCTGTGCCCACCCACACCGATCCTGGTCGCGGACTGTTTCCCGGGGGTCTCCCTGCTCGTCGTATTGGATGAGGAACAGCATTTGTTATCTCCTTGATTTCTCCGGTCATCAAGAGGTAAAGAAAGAGTCCCCCGGTATCACGATAATTAAGCGGTGGGGCTGCTCACGGAGGCCATCCCAGAGTGTCTGATGCAGGATGAGGAGTGCGGTATGGCACAGGGTCCACTGCGCGTAGCCCTCTTGGGCTGCGGCTTCGCCTCGGAGCTCCACCTGAAGGCCTGGCGCTTGGTCCCCGGGGCGGAGGTGGTCGCCCTGTGCGATCCGGACCCGGCCAAGCGCGAGGCCCGCGCCCGGGAGTTCGGGATCGGGCGGACCTTCGCCACTGTCGCGGAGCTGGTCCAGGGCATCGAGGTGGACGCCTACGACGTGGCGACCCCCCACGTGACGCACCGGACCGTCACCGAAGGGCTCGTGACCACGGGCAGGCCGGTGCTATGCCAGAAGCCGCTGGCCGGGACGCTGGAGGATGCCCGGGCCATCGTGGACCTGTACACGCGCAGCAACGTCCGCTTCATGGTGAACGAGAACTGGCGGTGGCGGGTCTGGTACCAGGAGATCAAGCGCCGGATCGGGGCGGGGGAGATCGGCGAGCCGTTTTACGCTCGTCTCGGCACGCGAGGCCCGGCCGTGGTGCCCACGCCGGAATATCCCGACACCTTCGGCCTCCCGCGCTTCCCCCGCTTCACGACCATGCCGCAGCTTCTCATCATCGAGTTCCTGGTTCATCACATTGACACGATGCGGTTCCTCTTCGGCGAGGTGGACAGCCTCTACGCCCAGACCCGCAATCCGACCAAGGCCGTGGCGGGCGAATCGGTCGCCACGCTGGTCCTGAGCCAGGGCCCGGTCCTGGGCCTCTTGGACTCGAGCTGGGCCTCCTACGGGTATCCGGCCGGGACCGCCAACGACACCTTCGTGGTGGAGGGGACCCGGGGGACCCTGTTCCTGAATGCCGAAGGACGCCTGACCCTCCACCGGGCGGATGGCCGGGTGGAGCGGATCCCGGTGGACACCACCGACAATTACGTGCGCATGTACTGGGGCGCCATCAACC
>JACQXP010000128.1 GCA_016208645.1 Candidatus Methylomirabilota bacterium
GGCGCAGGCGACGGAGCTTCCGCCGCTGCCAGTGCCAGCGGCAGGATGAGCACGATCAGTCCGAGGCAGCCGAGGTGGCCACTGCCTGTCCGTCTCATGAGAACTCCTCCGTGGCGGCCGGCAGCCTCAGCCCCGGCCGCCCCCGATCACCGCCGCGCGCCACGGCCGCCCGGGGGTCCGGGCCCGGGCCGCCCCCCCGGCGGAGCCGAATCCGAACTCCAGCAGCGTGGCGGCGTCCGTCCAGCGGTTTGGGTCGTTCAGCAGAACCGCGATCATCCGTTGGCCGTTGCGGCTGGCCGACGCCACGAGACATTGGCCCGCCGCGTCCGTGTACCCGGTCTTCACCCCGTCCGCGCCCTCCAGGCGGCCGAGCAGCTTGTTGTGGCTCTGGATGACGCGCCCCTGCGGCCGCAAGCCCCGCCGGCCGCGCTGCCAGATGGTCAACGCGGCTTCCCGGGCGCGTACGAGCCGGGCAAACCCCGGACGCTCCAGGGCAACCCGCGTGAGCAGGGCCATGTCCCGGGCCGTGGTGAAGTGATCCGGCTCGTCCAGCCCGTGCGGGTTCGCGAAGTGACTGTGGCGCATGCCCAGCTCCTGGGCCTTGGCATTCATCAGGGCCACGAAACCGGACAGGCCACGCCCCACGTGCTCGGCGGCCGCCACGGCGGCATCGTTGGCCGAGCGGATCAGGATCGCCGCCAGGAGATCCTCCAGCGAGATCCGCTGGCCGGCCCGGAGCCCCAACCGGTACCCCCCGATGCGAGCCGCCGCCTGGCTGACCACCACGGTATCCGTGAGCCGCCCCCGCTCCAGGATCACGAGGGCGGTGAGGATCTTGGTGATGCTCGCCGGGGGGCGCGGGGAATCCGGGTCACGCTCGAACAGGACCTCACCGGTTTCGGCATCCATCAGGATGGCCCCGGCCGCGCTGATCTCCACCGGTCCAGGCGCCGGTGCGGGCCGCGGGAGGTCCAGGAACTCCGGGCTGAACGACGAGGCCCGGCTGCGATGGCGAGGCGGAGCGCTCACCCGGACGCTCCGGCCGCCCGACGCACTGGAGATACCCGCCCCATTGGGCGCCGCGGGCGTCGAGGCGGCTGAACCGAGCAGCAGGATCACCAGGGTCCCGAGCCACAGCACGCGTCGCCTCACGCGTTCTCCCCCTTGGACCGGTCTCGTGTCATGATGCCGGCTATACGGTGCCTCTTCCACACGACCGCCCCCTCGAAACGGAAGCGGCGGGGCTGCCGATTTGCCTCACCCCGCCATCCTGGAATCTCAAGCACTTCGCCACTCAAATGCATCCCCTCAGCCATCCTGCGGGGCCGCGATCTCCGCCCCCGGGCCGGGCGTCAAGAGCTCGTCCACCAAGGCACACAGGGCATGGCCCAGCGTGATATGGGTCTCCTGGATTCGGGGGGTCTCCGCGCTGGGGACGATGAACGCCTCATCCACCGTCTTGGCCAACAAGCCACCGGAGCCCCCGGTCAAGCCGACCGTGCCACAGCCCAGGCGGCGTGCCGCCTCGACGCCCCGCAGAACATTCGGCGAATTGCCGCTGGTGCTGATGGCCACCACCAGGTCTCCCGGTCGCCCCAGCGCCTCAACCTGCCGCGAGAAGACCTGGTCGAACCCCAGGTCGTTCCCGATGCTGGTGAGCGCCGAGGTGTCCGTCGTGAGGGAGACCGCGGCCAGCGCGCCGCGGTCCCGCAGGAACCGATTGACGAATTCGGCCGCGAGGTGCTGGGCATCCGCGGCGCTTCCACCATTGCCGAAGAACAGGATCTTGCCCCCCTTCCGGAGCGTCTCGGCCATCCGCCGCGCCACGGCCTCGATCCGGGGGGCAAATTGCTCGGCGAAGCGCAGCTTGACCGCCGCGCTGTCGCGAAACATCCGGTGAATATCAGCCTGCATCGTCAGGCGTCAACATTGCACGCGGAATGGACCCGCATCCCGACGGGGAGCCGGGGCGACGCCCCCCTCCCAAAGCTGGCAATCCCACAACACCGCGTCCCCGCTGGGGTTACACCTTGGCGTAACTACACTGACGGGCCAGACATTGTCAAGGAAAAACCATCCCGTCATCTGTTGGGCACTCCCCGACACCCAACGTTTCAACGTTCCGGAAGGATGTGCAAATCCTTCACGCGGAGCTGGAGGATTTCCCGATCGTTCCAGATGTTCCGCTCGGGGACGAAGGCCAGATCAACCTGCGGCGCGGATGCCTGGCTCAGCGCCTGGGTGAAGGATCCCAGATTGAAGCCGATGGCCTCCACCACCTGTCCTCCCCGGGAGGACTCCCGCACCTTCATCTTCAGGTGGTTCTGCCCCACCTGACGGGGGGTGCGCATCACCTGGAGCCGGCGCGCGACCAAGAGCGGCTCGGGGTTGCCCACCCCGTAGGGGCCGAGTCGGGCCAGGCTATCGGCCAGGGCCAGATCCAAGGCGTCCAGGTGGACCTCCGCATCCGCAGCCAGCGTGGGCAGCAGGTCCTCCTCCGTCAACTCCGCCGCGGCCAGGGAGAGAAACCGCGCCCGAAACGCGTCGATCCGGTCCGGGTGGATGGAGAAGCCGGCGGCCGCCCGATGCCCGCCGTACTGCAGGAGCAGGTCCGCGCAGCGGCCCAAGGCATCGGCGATGTGCCAGCCGCCCGCACTTCGCGCCGAGCCCCGGGCTTCCTGGCCGCGGGTCCCGATGAGGGCGGTCGGACGCCCGAATCGCTCGACCAGCCGGGACGCCACGATGCCGATCACCCCCGGATGCCAGGCCGGCGAGGCCAGGACGATGGCCCGATCCCGCGTGAGATCGTGCTCCGCCACGGCCTGGGCCAGTGCCTCTGCCAGAATGGAGCCCTCCAGTTCCTGTCGCTCCCGGTTTTGCCGATCGAGCGTCGTGGCGAGTTCCCGCGCCTCGGATGGATCGTGGGTGAGGAGCAGTCGCACTGCGGCGGCGGCATCATCCAGGCGCCCCGCGGCGTTGATCCGAGGCGCCAGGCCGAAGGCCACGCGTCCCGCTCCAATCCCGCCTTGGCGGGACAGGGGAATCCCGGCCACCTCGGCCAGTGCGCGGAGGCCCGGGCGCGCCGTGCCGGCGAGCTGGACCAGGCCGTGCGTCACCAGGATCCGATTCTCTCCGAGCAAGGGGACCAGGTCGGCGATGGTCCCCAGCGCCACGAGATCCAGGAAGGGCCAGAACTCGTCCTCGGCCTCCGGGCCGAAGAGCCCTTGCAGCAGCTTGAACGCGATGCCCACCCCGCACAGGTCCTTGAACGGGTAGGGGCAATCGGCCTGGCGAGGGTTGAGGATGGCCGTGGCGGGCGGCAGGCTGGGCGGCGGCAGGTGGTGGTCGCAGATGATCACGTCCATGCCGCGCTGCCGGGCCAGGGCCACCGCCTCCAGGGCGGTGATCCCGTGGTCCACCGTGACCAGCACCCGGACGCCCCCGGCCGCCGCCTGCTCCGCGATGCTGACGTGCAGGCCGTAGCCGTGCTCCAGGCGGCGCGGCACGGCGTACTCCACCTCTCCCCCCGCGCGCCGGAGGCCGCTCACCAAGAGGGCCACCCCGCTCACCCCGTCCACGTCGTAGTCGCCGCAGACCAGGATTGGTTCGCGGCGGGTGACGGCCGCCCGCAGGCGATTCACGGCCGTGTCCATACCCAGCATCTGCCGGGGATCGTGCAGGGCTGCGAGGGGAGCGTCCAGGAAGGTCCGCGCGGCCTCGGGCGTGTCGCAGCCGCGGCGGATCAGCAGGCTGGCCAGGAGGGGGGGCACATCCAGCGCCCGGGCCAGGCCGGCGGCCGCGGCCGGATCGGCCTGGGCGACCCGCCAGCGCCTGTCCCTGACCGGGCGTGCCAACACCGGCGGCAGCGTCCCCGGCCTCAGCGGCGGGCGCGCCGGGCGGCCTCGGCCCGCACGCGCCACTCGTAGATGATGGGAGACGCCACGAACCAGGAGGAGTACGTGCCCACCAGGATCCCGATCAGGAGGGCGAAGGCGAAATCGTGGAGCACCTCCCCGCCGAGCAGAAAGAGAGCCAGGGCCGCCAGCAGGGTGGTGAACGAGGTCATGGCCGTCCGGCTCAGCACCTGGTTGATGCTGGCGTTCATGATGTCCGCCAGTTGCTCCTTGCGGCGGGCGCGGAGGTTCTCCCGGATCCGGTCGTAGACCACCACCGTGTCCGTCAAGGAGTACCCGGCGACGGTGAGGAGGGCCGTGACGATGAGCAGCGTGATCTCCTTGTGCAGAATGAACACGATGCCCAGGACCGCCAGGACGTCATGGAACGTCGCGATGGTGGCCGCCACGCCGAAGCGGAACTCGAACCGCCAGGCGATGTAGAGGACGATCCCGGCCAGCGAGATGACGATGGCCAGCAGGGCCTTCTGCTGGAGTTCCTTGCCGATGGCCGGCCCCACCTCGGTGGAGGCCTCTACCGTCAGGGGGTTCGACGCCAGTTCCTTCCGCAGGGCGGCCTGCACCAGGTCGGCCGTCCCGGCCACCTCGCCCGTGCCGCGCTTGAGCCGGATCATCACGCTGCGCCCGTCCGCGAACTGCTGCGGCTCGCTGTCCTTGATCCCGTTCTTGGCGAGCGCCTCGCGCACCACCCCCAGGTCCACGGATTGGGCGAACTTCACCTGGATGGAGGTCCCCCCGGCGAAATCAATCCCCATGTTGGCCGCCCCGCGGGAGATCTGGATCACGGCCACGATCCCCAGCAGGAGCAGGGCGGTGGACACGGCATAGGCGATGGAGCGCTTCCCGATGAAATCGAAGTTCGTCTTGCCCAGGATCTCCATGCTCTTACTCTCTGAAATCGGAAAATGGAAAATGGAAATTGGTCGGGGTCCCTACGGCGCCTGCCGCGCCTCGCGGCGGGGGCTTTGCCGGTCCGATGCCCAGTTTCCAATTTCCAGTGTCCGATTTCCAGCTTCCAGTTTCCAGCTTCCCGCCATCAAATGCTGAGTTTCTTGAGCTCCCGCCGCGAGGTCATCCAGTCATACACCACGCGGGTGCCGACCAGGGCGGAGTAGAGGTTGATCGCCACGCCCAGGCTCAAGGTCACGGCGAAGCCCTTCACCGGGCCCGTGCCGAACAGGAACAGGGCGGCCGCGGTGATCAGGGTGGTCACGTGGGAGTCCACGATGGTGACGAAGGCCTTGTCGTACCCGGCGTCGATGGCCGAACGGATAGTCTTGCCCAGCTTCAGCTCTTCCCGGATCCGCTCCAGGATCAGAACGTTGCTGTCCACCGCCATACCGATGCCCAGGGCGATCCCCGCGATGCCGGGGAGGGTGAGGGTCGCCCGCATCGCCACCAGGACTCCGACGAGCATGATGCTGTTGAGGATCAGGGCGAAGTCCGCGATGACGCCCGAAAGCTTGTAGTAAAACGCCATGAGCAGGACCACCAGGATGGCCGCCAGGATGGCGGCGCGCACCCCCTTCTGGATCGAGTCCTGCCCCAGGGACGGGCCGACGGTGAGGTTGGCGATGATCTTCACCGGTGCGGGCAGCGCCCCGGCCCGCAGGACGATGGCCAGGTCCCGCGCCGAGTCGGCCGTGAAGCTCCCCTCGATCTGACCTCGATCACTGATCTTGGAACGGACAACCGGCGCGCTGTACACCGTGTCATCCAGAACGATGGCCAGTTGCCGGCCGACATTGGCCCCGGTGAAGTCGCCGAAGATCTTTCCGCCCTCCCGGTCCAGGGTGAAGGCCACCAGCCACCCCCCCTGATCGTCCGGCTGCACCTTGGCATCCGTGAGGGACGCCCCCGTGATGATCGGCTGCCGTTGCACGACGATCGGTCGTTTGCCCACCACCTGTCTTCTCTCCTCGTCCACCTCCCGCAGATAGAGCAACTGGAGGTCCGGCGGGAGGGCCACCTTCCCCTGCTCGACGTCCACGGGGTTCAGCGAAGTGTCCACCGCCTTGAGCTCGAGCAGGGCCGTTTTCCCGATCAGGTTGATGGCGCGCTGCGGATCCCTGATCCCCGGCAACTGCACCACGATCCGCCGGTCTCCCTCGGGGACGATGTGCGGCTCCGTGACGCCGAACTGGTCCACGCGGTTCCGGATCGTCTCCAGGCTCTGGCGGACGGCGAGCTCCTGGATCCGCTTGACCTCGCGCCCCTGGACCGTCAGCCGGAGCTCGTCGGGGGTGGCCCCGGGGAGCTTGTCCAGCGTCGCCAGCTCGCCCAGCAGCCGCTGGGTCCGGTCCCGCTCCTCCGCCTTGCTCACCTTCAGCAGGATCCCCGCCTCGCCCTCGCGGGCCAGGCGGGCGATCCCGATCTTCTCTTTCTCCAGAATGCGCCGGGCCTCCTCCATGAGCCGCTCGGAGGCATTCTCCACCGCCTTCTCCGCCTGCACCTCCAGGACGAGGTGCATCCCCCCCTGCAGGTCCAGGCCGAGGCTCACGTGCTCCGCCCGGGGCAGGATGCCGGGGAAGAGGGACGGCAGGCTGCTCACCGGCGCGACGCTGGGCACGATGTAGTACCCCGTGAGCAGGGTGGTGACAACCAGCAGGATCACCCGACCCCGGATCCGTTTCCGCACCAGACCGCCTCCCTGAACGACGCACGGGCTAAGCGCTTGAATTCATAAGCTCATGTAGGGTTGGCTCGGGCCAACCCTACATGAAACGCCCTCGGCAAAGGGCAATCCGTATCGGGTGAAACCCGATACGGATTTATGAAATCAGGCACTAAGAGACCGGTGCCGGCTCGACCCCATCCCTTAGCCCGCCAGCACGCCTCCGCTGTCCCGAACCGGGGCGCACTATAGCAGGGCCCGCAGAAATTGCAACGCAATAATCCGGGGGGGCTGAGACAGCGAACTTACGGGGCTTCGGGTTGCAAGGGACGGCATTCGATACCATAAAACGCAACCCCCGCGCAACTGGAATCGGCGAGGGCCAC
>JACQXP010000533.1 GCA_016208645.1 Candidatus Methylomirabilota bacterium
GGAAACTGGAAGCTGGTTGGTACGGGGCCGGCCAGTTTCCGATTTCCACCTTCCAATTTCCCATTGGGGGGATGACATGGACTTGATCGCGATCAAGGTGACGGCCGCATCCGTCGCCATGGTCCTGGCCATCCTGCAAGCCCTGGTCATGGCCCAACTCTACGGCAAGGCCAGGATCTTCCCCCTGTCCCCGGACACCCTCGCCGTCTGGCACCGCCGGCAAGGCGATGTGATCCTGGTCCTGTTCCTGTTCGTGGCGTACCAGTGCGTCACCAAGGCATCGGTGGACTGGGATGACTGGCGACCCGTGGCCCATGCCACCTTCGCCTCCCTCGCGGTCCTTCTGGTCGTGGGGAAACTCTTCATGGTGCAGGCCTTCCCCCGGGCCATGCGATTCGTCACGGCGGTGGGGATCACGCTCTTCATCTCGGCCATGGGTGCCACGGGGACGACGGTCTTCTGGTATCTCTACCTGTGGCTGGTGCGGGGCATTCGCCCCAGCTACTGATGCCAATTCGAAATTCGAAATTGGAAATTCGAAATTGTAAAGAGGTTTTCTGCCTGGTGGGGTGCCTGCTCCTTGCCTCCTGCGCCCGTCCCCCAGTGCGCCCGGTGAGTCTCGGGACGGGCGAGACGGGGCTGGCCTCCTGGTACGGGCCGGACTTTCACGGACGCCGGACCTCCAGCGGGGAGATCTATGACATGTACCAGCTCACGGCGGCCCATCGCGAGCTGCCGCTGGGGACCTGGATCATGGTCACGAACCTGAACACCGGGCGGTCGCTGGAACTGCGGGTGAACGATCGCGGCCCGTTCGTGCCGGATCGCATCCTGGATGTCTCGTACGCGGCGGGGCGGCTGCTGGGGATGATCGCTCCCGGCGTGGTCCCCGTGCGGGTGGTGGTGACGCGCCTGGCGCCCGGCGATGGCCCCGAGCCAGCGGGCCTGTCGGTCCGGTACACGGGCCAGGTGGGATCGTTGGCCTCCGAGCCGCAGGCGCGAAGCCTGGAGCAGAGTCTCGCCGGCAGCTTCCCGGACGTGGAGGTGGTGCGTCGCGTGGTCGGCGGTGACGCGTACTTCCGGGTGCGGGTGGGCAACTTCGCCCGCCGGCCGGAGGCCCTGGCCCTGGCGGAGCGCCTGGCGGCCCGGGGGCTGAGCGTGGTGATCATGGAACGCGACCGCTAGCCATCCCACCCGCAATTTGTCTGACGCGTGAGAGGATTTGGGAGTTTCCGCTTGACACCTTCGCGAGGTCAGTGATAGTTTGCCCGGGCCTTCGACCAAAGCGCCCCCTGGTTCCCTTACCGATTTCACGTTGATCTCCCGTCGTTCTCTCGTGGGGAGCCCTGTTATCCGCATGGCAAGGGGGTGAGCGGTCTCTTTCGGCGATCTGTACCGGCGCGCAAGGAGGCAGCGATGGCCAAGCGATTCTATACGGTCCTCATCCTGCCGGATGCGACCTCACCGGCGCGGAAGTTCCACATCACCAAGCCCATCGTCACCGCGGTTTCTTCGGTCGTGGCGGTCTCCGTCCTTGCCTTCGCGTTCTTCCTGTATCAGTACGTGAATCTGAACGTCCGCATGCTGGAGCTGAAACAACTCCGCCAGGAGGTGGGAGACCGTGACTTCCTGGCGTCCAAGGTCGGCCAGCTCGAGGGAGAGCTGTCGCGACTGCGCGATCTGGACCGCAAGCTGCGCGTGGTCGCCGGACTCGACCCGGAGGACGACCGGGGGAGGCTGGCGCAGGGTGGAGCCGAAGTGCTGAGCCGCTCCGCGCTCCTGGATGCGGTGCGGAAGGGGACCGGTCGCCTGGCGGAGTGGGTCAACCGCGACCTCGAGGCATTGGGGCAGGAGATCACCTCCCGGGAGCGGAGCTTTCGCGAGCTGAAGACCCTGCTGGAAGAGAAGCGGTCGATCCTGGTCTCGACTCCGACCATCTGGCCGGTCAAGGGTTTGGTGACGGCCGGGTACGGATACCGGCAGTCACCTTTCACGGGACAGCGGGAAATGCACGAGGGGCTGGATGTCGCCGCCCCCCATGGGAGTCCCATCCTGGCCACGGCCGATGGGGTCGTCTCCTTCTCGGGTCCGCTGTCGGCTTTCGGGAATGTGGTTTTCATCAACCACGGGCACGGCTTCAC
>JACQXP010000129.1 GCA_016208645.1 Candidatus Methylomirabilota bacterium
CGCCACCCTGAAAGCCCTCGGCGTCTGAAAAACCGCGATGCTGGAGCACATTCTCGTCGTTTGCACACCAGTTCATGTCGGAGCCTCGTACCCGGGTGCATGCGGCATTCCGCGTCTTCGCTGATGATCAACAACTCCCGACGTTCTGGAGCATGCACGGTGCAAGCTACGGAGAGGCTATCCTTTGGAGGCGAGCAGCGCGGTGACCTGCGGACGGAGTTCCTGGATCACCGTCTTGTAGGGTGGAAGCTTGGGAACCAGCGGACCGAGCCACTGCGTCCATGTCTTCTCCACGACCGCCAGCATGGCTTCGGGGAAAAAGCTGTCGGGGCCTAAGAACGTCACATCGCGGATCGCGCACTTCGCGCGGAGGAAGGTGGGGAAGTCCGAGTAGAGAACAGAGCGTCGGACGGACGGCTTGAGCAGCCTCTCGTCCACCGCGATCTCGACCATGACGTTCGTTTGGGGCCTCCGGTGCCAGGGAAATCGCGCCCGGATGTCGAAGGCCTCCTGACCTCCGGGATGCGCATCGCGCTCGACGTGCCGCTCGCACCCGATCTTGACGGGGATGTATGGGTCCAAGAGCTTGACCGCCCGGGCGCAGGCTTCCTGCACGGCGGATTCCATCGCCGCACCGGTCGGGACGGATCCCACGGCGGTGCAGTCCAGATCCTCGGAGAAGCGGTAGTCGCCGAAGTAACACTTCCTGAGCGCGGTCCCGCCTTTGAACACGAGCGTGTCCCGCAGGCTGTCCACCCGGGTGATCCCGGCCAACACCCACGAGAGAAGGTAGTCCCGCTCCAGGACTTCCCAGGGAAGACCGAGCCGCTTGCGGGCTTCCTGAAATCTGGCGCGCAGCGGCTTCATGGCTTCACCTTCCCTGGCAGGTTCACCTGGATCATCCAGCGCGCGTCGCATGGACCGCGGCGTGGACCGGTCGGATCGAGCACCCGGTAGCCCTTGACCGGCACCGCATGCAATGGTTCCAGTCGGGTGGATTCCACCCCTTGCCTCTCCAAGATCCAGCCGAGACGCTTTCCCGTGGCGGCATCCAGCTTGCGGGCGTAATTGATGAGGCGCCCCAGGTCGAGCGCGCGGGCGCGGACCTCGAAGGCATGAAGCACCTCGGCGAAGTCGCCACAGTACTGCGGAGCCATCAGGCCGTCCAGGAGCGTCCGTTCCGGGTCGGTGATCTTGATTCGGGACTCATTCACCCAAACGTCCTCGATTCCGAAGAACCGCTCGGGCTTGACCTGGACGAACTGATAGATCGTCTCGCCCACCGGGTAGCCCGCATCGGTGCGCTCCGCCTTTGCGCCTCGCACGCGCGGGACCGACCGCGCGGTGGTAAGGACGAAGACGCGCCGAGGCGCCTGCTCGGTCAGGCCGTGGTGGCTCAGTGCCGACCAGTGACTGATGGCCGCCGGCTCAACGAGCGCCATCGCGATTTCGAACTCATGGAGCGGCGAGGTGCCCGGGACCGAGCCCGACAACGAGTAGAGCCCCTTTCGCAGCCGGACGATCCAGCCGGAACGGGCCAGGTGATGCAGGGCCTGGCGAAAGTAGCCGGGTGAGAGGCCCACAGAGGGAGCAATCCTCCGGGCCTCTTCGGCCGTAAAGATGCGGTGCCCGGCATCGGCCAGCTTCCTGACCAGTTCCATCCCCACCCTCGTATGAATGAGATAGTCTCTCGTCATTGTTCGTCTCTGTCAAACATTCGCCATCAATAATCGAATCAGTAAACGATTAGATATAATACGGCGATAGTTATCCACTGTCAAACTATCGCCATTCACGATCTAATCGAAAGGACAGGAATCTTCACAGCCCGCGAAGAAATCTTGGTTATTGGACCGTCCCCCTCCCCATTTTGGAGTTGACAAGGGCCGCCCGGGTTCGGGAGAATATGTGTACTATACGTACATATGTACATCCGGCCGGGTGGAGCGGTTCGACCATGGAAACACTGCGGCGACGACTGGAGGAGCGGGAGCGGCGGGGGGAGCCGGTCCGGGTCGGGCTGGTCGGGGCGGGGCAGATGGGCCTCGGTCTGGCGGCCGTTCTGGGACGCATGCCCGGGATGCGCCTGGTCGCCGTGGCCGACCTGCTACTGGACCGGGCCCTGGACGCGTTCCGGCACGGCGGCGTCCGCCGGGATGAGATCGAGGAGGCCGGGACGGCCGCGGGCGCCCATGCCGCGCTGGCGCAGGGGAAGCGGATCGTCACGAGCGCCGGAGAGTTGATTCCGGACCTCCCCGTGGATGTGGTGGTGGACGCGACGGGGATCCCGCTCCAGGCGGCCTTGACGGCGGCCCGGGCGATCGAGGCCGGACGCCACATCGTGCTTCTCACGGTGGAGGCGGACGTGACGGTGGGCCACCTGCTGGCCCGCCGGGCGGCCGAGGCCGGGGTCGTGTATAGCGGCGCCGCCGGGGATGAGCCGGCGGCCACCAAGGAGTTGGTGGACTTCGCCAGGTTCCTGGGGTTCGAGGTCGTGTGTGCCGGAAAAGGAAAGAACAATCCGCTCGATCGCCGGGCCACGGCCCAATCGCTGGAGGCCGAGGGACGCGCGCGGGGGCACGCCGGCGGAGCTGGCCAGGGTCCTCATTCCCATCGAGGACGGCGGGATCCTCAAGCGGCGGGGCGTGGTGGATTTCGCCATCGGCGTGGCGCCGGGAGTCTTCGTGGTGATCCATACCGACCATCCGGTGATCCAGGAGGAGCTCCGGTACCTCAAGATCGGGGAGGGCCCCTACTTCGCCCTCTACCGACCGTATCACCTGACCAGCGTCGAGACTCCGATCTCCATCGCCAAGGCCGTCCTGGACCGCGAAGCCACCATTGCCCCCCTGCCGCAACCCACGGCGGAGGTGATCGCCGTCGCCAAGCGGGCCTTGCGCCCGGGGGAACGGCTGGGACTGCCGGGGGAAGACACGGTCTACGGCCTGATCGAGGAGGCGGGGATGGCCCGCTACGAGAGTCTGCTCCCCATGGGCCTGGCCCGCAACGCCGAGGTCCTGGTGGAACTCGCGCCGGACCAGCCGATCCGGTGGGACGATGTGGCCGGCGAGGAGACAGCCCTCCTGGCGATGCGCAGGGAACAGGATGGGATGTGGGGCAAAGTGACCAATGACCAATGAACCAATGACCAATGACCAAGAGACCGGCTGCGCGGAGAGACCAGGATCGGATGTGGAACCGCAGATGAACGCAAATGAACGCTACCGCTTCTCTTGAGGTGTGCCGATGAGCCTGGATGCGACGGAGCTGCTCGCGATGTACCGGACGATGCTCACGATCCGCCTCTTCGAGGAGCGCGTGGACGAATTGGTCCTCAAGGGGCAGATCCACGGGACCACACATCTGTACATCGGGATGGAGGCAGTGGCGGTGGGAGTCTGCTCTGTGCTTGAGCCGCAGGACTACATCACCAGCACCCACCGGGGACACCAGCACGCACCGGGGCCACGGCCACTGCATCGCCAAGGGCGCCGACCTGGGTCGGATGATGGCCGAGTTGCTTGGCCGGGAGACCGGCTACTGCAAGGGCAAGGGGGGCTCCATGCACATCGCCGATCTGGAGCAGGGAAACCTGGGGGCCACGGGGATCGTGGGCTCGGGGATTCCCGTCGCCACCGGAGCGGCCCTTGCGGTCCAGATGCGTAAGGAGTCCCGGGTCGTCGCGTGCTTCTTCGGTGACGGGGCCGCCAATCAGGGGGCCTTCCACGAGAGCCTGAACCTGGCCGCCATCTGGAAGCTGCCCGTCGTGTACGTCTGCGAGAACAACCAGTACGCCATGTCCGGCTCGGCCAGGGAGATGTTCCCGATCCCGAAGATCGCCGAGCGGGCTGCCGCCTACGGCATCCCGGGGGTCGCGGTGGACGGCAACGACGTCCTGGCTGTCCATGCGGCCGTGGTGGACGCGGCGGCGCGTGCCCGACGGGGGGATGGACCCACCTTCCTTATCTGCGAGACCTACCGCTGGAAGGGACACTCGCGCAGCGATGCCAACCGCTACCGCACCAAGGAGGAAATCGCGGGCTGGCAGGCGCGCTGTCCGATCGTCCGGCTACGCGCGCACCTGGAGGGGAAGGGGATTCTGGACACCCAGACGGCCGCCGTCATCGAGCGGGACGTCCAGGAGGAGCTAGAAAAAGCGATCCAGTTTGCGCAGGACAGCCCGATTCCGACACTGGCAGGGGTCGAAGCCGACCTGTATGCCTAGAAAAATGACCAATGACCAATGAACCAATGACCAATGGGCCAGAGACCAACGACGAGGGGCAATGACCAATGACCAATGAACCAATGACCAATGGCGAAGCCCCGGCGTGGCCAGGAACCCCATTGGGATTTGGTCATTTGTCATTGGTCATTTGAGGGCGTGCCCGTGCGAGAGATTACGTACAAGCAGGCAATCCAGGAAGCCCTCAGGGAAGAGATGCGCCGGGATGAGCGGGTCTTCCTGATGGGGGAAGACATCGGCGTGTATGGCGGCGCCTTCGGGGTGACGCTGGGCTTCCTGGAGGAGTTCGGCAAGGACCGGGTCCGGGACACGCCGATCTCGGAGCTGGGGATCGTGGGGGCGGCGGCCGGGGCCGCCCTCTTGGGGATGCGACCGGTCGTGGAGATCATGTTCATGGATTTCACGACGCTGGCCCTCGACCAACTGGCCAACCAGGCCGCCAAGATGCGCTTCATGTTCGGGGGCAAGGCCCGCGTTCCCATGGTCCTGCGGGCGCCCCAGGGGGCCGGCACCGGCGCGGCGGCCCAGCACTCGCAGTCGCTGGAGGCGCTGTTCGTCCACTTCCCGGGACTGAAGGTGGCCATGCCGTCCACGCCCGCTGACGCCAAGGGCCTCTTGAAAGCGGCCATCCGGGACGACAACCCAGTCGTGTTCATCGAGCACAAGCTGCTCTACAACCGAAAAGGCCCCGTGCCCGAAGGGGAGCATGTGGTGCCCCTGGGCCAGGCGGATGTCAAGCGGCCGGGCCGGGATCTCACCATCATCGCCGTATCGGGCATGGTTCCCAAGGCGCTGGCGGCCGCGGAGACCCTGGCGGGCGAGGGGATCGAGGCCGAGGTCGTGGATCCGCGGAGCCTCCCGCCCCTGGACGAGGGCACGATCCTGGACTCGGTCAGGCGGACGGGGCGGGTCCTCATCACCCACGAGGCCTGCCGCACGGGCGGGGTCGGGGCGGAGATCCTGGCGCGGATCGTGGAAGGGGGGTTCGACTGTCTGGATGCGCCCATCCGGCGCGTGGCCGGCCGCGATCTTCCGATCCCGTACAGCAAAGATCTCGAGCGCCAGGTCATCCCCCAGGAAGAGGACCTCGTCCAGGCGGCCCGCCGCCTTGTGGGAAAGGGCTAAGGGGGGTACCATTCCTGGATGGGATCTGCACACCCACACAACCGCCTCTGATGGGACCGTGTCTCCCCGGGAGCTGGTCCGCCTGGCCCGGGAAAACGGCCTAGCGGGGATCGCCATCACCGACCACGACACGACGGCGGCTCTTGAGGAGGCCAGGGCCGAGGGAGGCCGGCGGGGCATCGAGGTGATCCCGGGCATCGAGATCAACACGGATGAAGGCGAAGGGGAGTTCCACTTCCTGGGCTATCTGATCGATCCGGGGGGCCCCAGCCTCCAGGCGGCCCTCAAGCGGGCGCGAGAGCAGCGGCTGGTCCGGGCCAGGGCCATCCTGGCCCGGCTCCGCGAGGCGGGGATCGGGGCGGAAGAGGAGCGGGTCCTGGCCGCGGCCAACGGCGCGCCCATCTGCCGCCCGCACATCGCCGCGGCCCTGGTTGAGGCCGGACATGCCTCGACGCTTGGCGAAGCCTTTCAGCGCTATCTCGGCCGCCGCACTCCCTTCTACGTACCGCGGACCGGACTCACTGTCCGGGAAGCGATTGCAGCCATCCGCGGGGCAGGTGGGGTTCCGATCCTGAGCCACCCCCGCTCGTTGGCCGCGGGCACGGTCCTGGCATTGGTGCCCCTGGGGCTGCTGGGGGTGGAGGTCAACCATCCCGATCACTCCCCCGAGGCAGCCGCGCGGTGGCGGGACCTGGCCAGGCGGGAGGGGTTGGCAGCGACCGGCGGATCCGATTATCATGGCGCCAAGTCCATCCACCCGGAGCAGCGGCTTGGCTCGGTCCTGGCCCCCCCGGGGGCCTTGGACGGCCTGCGGCGAGCCCAGGAACGGGCTCTGACAGGGGCATGACGCCCGAGGAGGAGATCATGAGACGGCCGATGGAAGTCGCGAAGTTGATAGGTCTGCTACTGGTGGGTCTCTGGGTGCTGGGCGTGATCTGGGCAGGCTCGGCGGAGGTCTCTGCCGCCGCCCCGGTGACGCTCTACACCTCGGAATCCCTGGACAAGGTCAACGAGATGAAGCTGGATTTCGAGAAGCGCAACCCGGGGGTGACGCTCAACATCTACCGGTCGGGGACGCAGGTGGTGATCAGCAAGCTCCAGGCGGAATTCCAGGCGGGCGGGACCCTGGCGGACATGATCTGGATGGCCGACATTGATTACTTCGAGGATCTGACCAGGAAAGACCTGCTCGCAGCCTACACGCCGCCCGAGGCAGACAAGGCGCCGGCGAAGTTCAAGTACGAGGGGGGCCGCTACCACGAGGTCCGGCTGATCTTCAACACGGTGGCCTACAACACGCTGCGGGTCAAGACCCGGCCCAGCTCGTGGAAGGATCTGACCGACCCGCAGTTCAAGGGGAAGGTCGGAGTGGCCAGCCCGTTCTACTCCGGGGCCGCATTCTCCACCCTGGGGACCCAGGTGAACATGCCCGGCTTCGGCTGGGAGTTCTACCGGAAGCTGAAGGAGAATGCCGTCATCGTCGAGCAGTCCAACGGGACCGTGGCCAAGAAGCTGGCCACGGGGGAATTCTCCATGGTCTCGGTGGTGGACTTCATGGTGCGCGAGGCGAAGGCGGCCGGCTCGCCCGTGGACCACATCTGGCCGAAAGAGGGGGCGATCCTGGTCCCGACGCCGGTGGGCATCCTCAAGGGGGCGAAGAATCCGGAGGGGGCCCGGGCCTTCCTGCGCTACCTCTACTCCACCGAGGGGCAGCGGCTCTTCGTGCAGCAGGGGTACGTCCCGGTCCTGCCGGGCATCGAGGGGCCCAGGGGCGTGCCGTCGGAGAAGCTCGAGGTGGTGCTGACGGATCAGGCCTACATCGGCAAGCACCGCGAGGAGCTGAAGGCGAAGTACCGCGAGCTGTTCGAGCTGAAGTGAGACCGATGCCCATCCTCCGCCTGCTGCTGGGGCTGCCCCTGGGGCTGGTCCTCGTGGGGGCCGTCGCCTATCCCTCCCTCATCCTGGTCTGGCACGCCTTCACGCGGGACGGGCGACCCACCCTCGCGAATCTGGCGGCCGTCCTCCACGACGCCGACATCTGGCGCGTGCTGTGGAACAGCGTGCATGTCTCGGTCTGGGCGACGCTCCTCGGCGGGGCCCTCGGCACGGTCCTCGCGTTCCTGGTGGCCCGGACGGACCTGCCGGGCCAACGGATCTTTCGCACCGCGGAGGAGCCGCTCTTCCGGATCTACGGCGCGCCGGGGATCATCCTGGTCCTGGCGCTCGCGCATTACCCGCTGGCCTACTTCACGGTCCTGGCTTCCCTGGAACGGATGGACCCGGCCCTGGAGGAGGCGGCGCGGAGTTCGGGGGCCAGCCCGGCCCGCACGGCGCGGGACGTCACGCTTCCCCTGGTGGCCCCCGCCATCGGCGCCGGGGCCATCCTGGTGTTTCTCCGCTGCATGGAAAACTTCGGGATCCCGGCCATCCTCGGGTTTCCCGCCAAGTACTTCGTCCTGACGACGAAGATCTACGCCACGATCCTGGATTTCGACCGCGCCCACAATCTTGGACTGGCGGCGACCCTGTCGCTCTTGCTGGTGGCGGTGGCGGGGGGTAGCATCGCCCTCCAGCGCCGGATCCTGGGGGGCCGCGCCTACGGCCTCACCCGCGCCGTCGGCCAGCCGCCGATCTTCAGCCTCGGTGAGTGGCGCCGGACGGTGGGGATCGGCGTGACGGTGTTTCTCCTGGCCACCTCGGTGGCCCCACTCCTCGCGATCCTGCTCACCGCCCTCACGCGGGCCTACGGGATGCCGTTCGGGTGGAGCAACCTGGGTCTCCAGAACTTCCACACCCTCTTCTTCAAGGTCCCTGTGGTCTGGCGGGCCATGGGGAACAGCCTGGTGCTGGCGGCCTCGGCGGCCACCTTCGCGGTGGTCCTGGCCATCCTGATCGCCTACGTGCAGGTGCGGACGCAAGTTCGGGGGAAGGGCCTTTTGGAGGCGCTGGTGATCCTGCCGTTCGCCGTTCCCGGCACGGTGGTGGCGCTGGCCATGATCCTGGCCTTTCTCCGGCCGGTGCTGGGGCTTTCGCTCTACAACACGATCTGGATCATCCTGGTGGCCTACGTGGCCCGCTTCCTCACCCTGGCGGTCAAGCCGGTCGCGGCCGCCTTCACCCAGGTCCACGTCTCGCTGGAAGAGGCGGCCCGCTCGTCAGGGGCGTCGCTCAGCCGATCGGTACGGGACATCACGATGCCCCTGATCCGGCCGGCCCTGGTCTCGGGCTGGTTCCTGGCGGCCGTCCCGGCCATCACGGAGCTCACCCTGTCGGTCCTGCTTTGGTCGGCGGGGAACGAGACCATCGGGGTGATGGTCTTCAACATGCACGAGGAAGGAAAAGTCCTGCTCTCCTCGGCCCTGGCGGTCGTGGTCATGGCGGTGGCCCTGACCAGCAACCTGCTGCTCCGGCGGCTCACTTCCGGCCTCGCGGAGGCGTAGACATGCCGGCCGTGGAGCTCCAGAATCTGTGGAAGGATTTCCACTCCGTCCCGGCGGTCTGCGGGATTCACCTGTCGGTGGAGGAGGGGGAACTCCTGGCGCTCCTGGGCCCGTCCGGCTGCGGAAAGACGACCACCCTGCGGACGGTCGCCGGCTTCGAAGTCCCCACGGCGGGGGAGATCCGGATCCGGGGGAAGACCGTGTCCGGGCCCGGGCACTTCGTCCCACCCGAGGCACGGAACGTGGGCATGGTGTTTCAGAGCTATGCCGTCTGGCCCCACATGACGGTGGAGGCCAACGTGGCGTACCCGCTGAAGCTCCGCGGCCTGCCAGCGGCGGAGCGCCGCGAGCGGACGCGCCGGGTGTTGGAACTGGTCCAGCTCCCCGGCCTGGAGTTCCGCTTTCCCCATCAGCTCTCGGGGGGACAACAGCAGCGAGTGGCGCTGCCCCGGGCGCTGCACATGGAGCCGGCGGTCCTGCTGCTCGACGAACCGCTGTCCAACCTGGATGCCCAGCTCCGGAAGGAGATGCGGCTGGAGATCAAGGCCCTCCAGCGGCGGCTGGGGATCACGATCCTGTATGTCACCCACGACCAGGACGAGGCGCTGACGATGGCGGATCGCATCGCCGTCATGGGGAGCGGCGTGATCCACCAGATGGGCCCCCCCGAGGAGGTCTTCGAGGAGCCGGCCGACCGGTTCGTGGCGGAGTTCATGGGCTGCACGACGTTCCTGCCCTGCGAGGTGGCCGGGGTGAACCGGGTTCGCCTCTTGCTGGGGGAGGAGGCCCCCTGCGTTGCCTGCCCGCTGCCCTCCGGGGTGTCGGGTCGGGGCGTCCTGGGCATCCGCGCCCAGGAAGTGGACCTGATCCGCGACGGGTCCGATGCGCTGACGGGGCGCGTGACCTTGCGGACCTATCGGGGGGGATCCTTCGAGGTGCGGGTGCAGGTCGGGAAGCACGTCATCCCTCTCATCACCACCACGCCGCTCAGGGAGGGGGACACGGTGCAGTTCGCCCTGGGTCCGGTGCGCTTCTTCCCGGACGTTTCCTGCGCGATTCCGGGGGAAGTCCCCCAAGCGACCCTGATGTGATCTGCCGGTATGTGATCTGATCAGGCCGTTGTCAGCGAGGTGATCATGGTTGGGTTGGCCCAGGGTCTGCGGGCGAGGTTTTCCCTCGTGCACCTCACGGACCCTCACATCGCGGGGGAGGACCAAGCCCGGGTGCGGGGAGTTGACACCGCCGCGAGACTGGCGGGGGTGGTGGAATCCATCAACCGTCTCTCGCCAGCGCCGGCTTTCGTGATCATCACCGGGGACTTCTCCGCCGATGGATCACCGGCGGCGCACCGCCGGGCCGCGGCACTGCTGCGTGCCCTCCAGGTCCCGGTGCGTGTGACCTTAGGCAACCACGATGACCCGGAGACGTTCCGCCAGGTGATGGGTGAGCTAGGGGATCTACTGGGAACGGAGACCTGCCAGGCGATCGACATCCAGGGGTGGCGTATCCTGTTGCTCAACTCCAAATGCCCGGGCCTGAAAGAGGGTTTCCTCGGACCGGTGCAACGGCAGCAGATGCGAGAGGAGCTGGCCAAAAACCCACGCCCCCCCGCGCTCCTCTTCATGCATCACCACGTGCTGCCCCTGGGGTTGCCTTGGGTTGATCGGGATAACCTCCGGGACTGGTATGAGTTCCTGGAGATCCTCCGCGATGTAGGCAACGTTCGAGGGCTCTTCAGTGGCCATGCGCACCAGGCAAGCCGACATGAGTGGAGCGGCATTCCGTTCTTTGTCACACCGTCGGCTGGCTATCAATTTTTCAAGGATCCCACGCAACCCCGGGTCAGCCCGGAGCCGCCCGCGTACCGCCTCATCGCCATCCAGGGCGGCATGTTCGTCACCGAGGTCCGGCCCGTCGGACCCCCCGCAGAGAAACCAACGACGGATCCGCCCAGTCCGTCGCCGCGGCCAGGAGGCTAGATCGTCCATGCACCAGTCACCGTCGGATTCTCCGGACATCCCAGGCTCCCATACCATCGTCTCCCTCAGCCTGGGGGGTCACGCCATCATCCAACAATTGGATACGACCCTCCACTGCGAGGCGTGCAGCCGGGAGACCCTGCACCACATCCTCTACCTCGGCCAGCGGATCGCCGAGGTCCGGTGCGTGGAGTGCGGCCGGTGCATCGGCATGGATCGCGAGGGGGTTGTCCGGGCCTTCATCGGCGAGATTGTGATTCAGATGCTGCGCCTGCCGCAGGAGGTGACCAGGGAGTTCAAGCGGGGGCCGGGCAAGGCGGTTGCCACGCTCCCCCGGCAGATGGCCAGGCTCCCCGTGACCCTGGCCCAGGACGCGGTGCGTTTGCTTCGAATGGTGTGGACGCTGCGGGAGGACCACGGGGTTCTTGAGGCCATCTTCAACCAGGTGGACACTACGCTGTTCTGCACAGGGTGCGGTCAGGAGACCTCGCACCGCATCCTCTACCTGGGGCGGCGCCTGGCCCAGGCCCGGTGTGAGGCGTGCGGCCGAGGGATCGGCATGACGCGGGAGGAGGTCTTCAGTGACTTCGTGGGTGCGGCGTTGCTCCATCTGCTCAAGCTGCCGCGCCACGTCCGGCATGAGCTGCGGAGCGACTTTGCCCATGCGGTACAGACCCTGCCCCGGCAGATGGTCCGGATGCCCTTCCATTTCGCGCGGGATTTCATCCGGCTGGTCCGCATCCTGCGGGGGGCGGAGCGGCACGGCGAGGCACCCAAGACCTGAGCCAACACTGCCAATGAAAAACGGACAAAGGACAACTGAAAACCGACAACTGACAATTGAAAACTGACAACCGATCATGAAGCTGCCCAGGACAACTTGATCGGTTGTCGGTTGTCGGTTTTCAATTTCAAATTGTGAGGGGTCCCGTCGCCGCGCTGGAATGGCACGACCGGCCGGACAACGTGGGCGCGCCGGAGCACCGAGGGGGGCTGCGGACCCTTGACACGGGCCCACGCCGGAGACGATAATGCCAAGAATGAAGGTCTCGGGTGCCGCCCCGGTCGCTGCCTTCCCCGGCCCTGCCCCTGAGGTTCCCGTGGACCAACGAGCGGCCCACCTTCTCGTCACGGTCGCCGACCTCTACTATCTCCAGGACAGGACGCAGGCTGAGATCGCCCGGGCACTCAAAATCTCCCGCCCCCACGTCTCCCGTCTCCTGAAGCGGGCGAGAGAGACGGGGATCGTGACCATCTCGGTCCGCCCGCCCTTCGGGCTCTCGACCGGGCCGGCCGAGGAACTCGGCAAGCTCTTCCCCCTCCGCGACGTGCGGGTCGTCTCTGCGGGGGGCGCGCCGCTGCCGCGCGTCGCCGAGGCGGCGGCCAGCTATCTGGCCAGCCGGATCCAGCACGAGTCCGTGGTCGGCGTGTCCTGGGGGCGCACGGTCCGGATGATCGCCGATGTCGTACC